>JASHYA010000076.1 GCA_030043315.1 Acidimicrobiales bacterium | reverse complement strand
CGAAGACGAGCGGGAAGAAGGGGCTCCAGCTCTACGCAGCGCTCGACCCCGCCCGCCCCTGGGAGTCGGTGCGCGACGAGGCGATGGCGATCGCCCACGCCGCTGAGCGCGACCACCGGGACCTCGTCGTGGCGAAGATGCGCAAGGACCTCCGTCCGGGGAAGGTCTTCATCGACTGGAGCCAGAACGTGCCGGCGAAGACGACGGTCGCTGCCTACTCGTTGCGGGCGTTGGCGCGGCCCTCTGTCTCCACGCCGGTGACGTTGGAGGAGGTCGCGGCGTGCGCCGCCGGCGGCGACCCCGGGGTGCTCCGGTTCGGGCCCGCCGAGGTGCTGGCGCGCGTCGAGCAGCTCGGGGACCTCTTCGCTACCGCCTGAGCGGCCGACCGGCCTCTCCGGCTCTCCGGCCTTTCCGCCTCTCCGACCGTGCGACGAAGGGCCAAGGGCCCTACCGGCCGAGGCGCGCGGCGTCCCAAGCTTGGTCCGAGGCCGGCCACGTCGGCCCCGCCACACCGTCGCTTCGTCGCTCCGGCTGAAAGGAGGCCATCGTGAAAGCACTCGTGTACCACGGTCCGCAGAAGTTCGCGTGGGAGGAGGTCCCCGACCCCAAGATCCTCGACGACACCGACGCGGTCGTCCAGGTCGACACGCTCACCATCTGCGGCACGACACTGCACATCCTGAAGGGCGACGTGCCCGAGGTGACCGATGGCCGCATCCTCGGCCACGAGGCCGTGGGCACGATCGTCGCGGTCGGCTCCGGGGTGAAGACCCGCGCCCCCGGCGACCGGGTGCTCGTCTCGTGCATCTCCGCCTGCGGGCGATGCCGGTTCTGCCGAGAGGGTCGCTTCGGCCAGTGCCTGGGCGGCGGGGGGTGGATCTTCGGTCACCTCATCGACGGCACCCAGGCCGAGTACGTCCGGGTGCCCTTCGCCGACACCTCCACCTACCCCGTCCCCGAGGGGGTCTCGGACGAGGAGCTCGTGATGCTCGCCGACATCCTCCCGACCAGCTACGAGGTCGGGGTGCTGAACGGCCGTGTCTCGCCCGGCGACACCGTCGCGGTCGTCGGCGCGGGCCCGATCGGCCTCTCCGCGATCCTCGGGGCGCGCATGTACTCCCCGAGCCATGTGGTGGCGATCGACTTGGCCGGCAGCCGGCTCGACGCGGCCAAGCGCTTCGGGGCCGACCACACGGTCAACAACGGCGAGCACGACGCCGTCGCGTTCGTCATGGGGATCACCGAGGGACTCGGCGCGGACGTCGCGATCGAGGCGGTGGGGGTCCCCGAGACCTTCGAGCTGTGCACCCGGCTCGTGCGACCCGGCGGCAGGGTCGCCAACATCGGCGTCCACGGCAAGCCCGCGACGCTGCACCTGGAGTCGTTGTGGACCCGGGACGTGACCGTGACGACGGGCCTGGTCGACACCTACTCGACGCCGACCCTGTTGCGTCTCGTGGCGTCGCACCAGGTCGACGCGGGGGCCTTCGTCACGCACCACTTCGCGCTGGGCGAGATGGAGGCGGCCTACGACACCTTCCGGCGCGCGGGCGAGACCGGGGCCATCAAGGTGGTCCTCACCCGCTGACAGGACCGGCGAGGGCGGGGGCGCCGCGCACGCCGCACATGGCGCGCATGACGCCCCCGCCACGTGCCGCCGTTGATGACGCGCCCGCTGTTCGAGTGGCGCCCGCGGGCCGAGCACGTTGCGCTCGGTGTCCCGGTGCACGCAGTCGTCGACGGTCTGGCGCGCCCGTCCTCGGCACGAGCCCGAACGACGCGCGGACCTTCGACTCTTGGGGAGGAGGTGGAACGGCGGGAGGCTCGTGTTGGAACTGGGAGCACCCGCTCCAGACCGTGCCGGTCGGAACGGTCGCCACGTGGGGCGTGGTCGCCCGAGGTAAGGGAGGGTCGATGTCCAAGTACGTACGTTTCTTCGAGGAGATCGGGGCCGGAGACGTCGCCCTCGTCGGGGGCAAGAACGCTTCGCTGGGGGAGATGTACCGCTCGCTCGCCGCCCAGGGCGTGAAGGTGCCGAACGGTTACGCCATCACCGCCGATTCCTACCGACTGGTTCTCGACGAGGCCGGCGCGTGGGGACCGCTCCACGAGGCCCTCGACGGGCTCGACCCGTCCGACGTCGCGGACCTCTCACGCCGGGCGAAGGCCGCGCGGGAGATCGTGTACGGGGCGGGGCTCCCGCGTGAGCTCGCCCAGGAGATCCTGATCGGGTACCACACCCTCCGCGAGCAGTACGGACCAGACCTGAGCGTCGCCGTGCGGTCGTCCGCCACCGCCGAGGACCTCCCCCAGGCGAGCTTCGCCGGACAGCACGAGACGTACCTGAACGTGAAGGGCGACCACAGCCTCCTCGACGCGTGTCGTCGCTGCTTCGCCAGCCTCTTCACCGACCGCGCCGTCCATTACCGCATCGACCAGGGGTTCGACCACTTCAAGGTGGCGCTGTCGGTCGGCGTCATGAAGATGGTCCGCTCGGACCTCGCGTCGGCCGGGGTGATGTTCAGCATCGACACCGAGTCAGGGTTCCGCGACGTGGTGTTCGTCACCGGGTCGTACGGGCTCGGCGAGAACGTGGTGCAGGGCGCCGTCGATCCCGACGAGTTCTACGTGCACAAGCCCACCTACGCGTCGGGGCGGCGCGCCGTGCTGCGGCGGTCCCTGGGCGACAAAGCCGTGAAGATGGTGTTCGCCGAGGGCCAGTCCAGGAACACCACGCGCAACATCCCCACCCCGCGCGCGGACCGTGCCCGCTTCTGCCTGAGCGACGAGGAGGTGCTCGTCCTCGCCGGCCATGCCATCACGATCGAGCGCCACTACGGCCGGCCGATGGACATGGAGTGGGCGAAGGACGGGCTCGACGGCGAGCTGTACCTGGTGCAGTCCCGGCCCGAGACGGTCGCCTCGCAGCGCGCCCTCTCGACGCTCGAGACGTACGAGCTGGCAGGGGAGGGCGAGGTGCTCGTCCGGGGCCGGTCGGTGGGCGAACGGATCGCGTCCGGCCGAGCCCGCCTCGTCGACGGCGTCGCCGAGCTGCGGCGTTTCCGACCGGGCGAGGTCCTGGTCGCCGACACGACGACTCCCGACTGGGAACCGGTGATGAAGACGGCTTCCGCCATCGTCACCAACCGCGGCGGACGCACCTGCCACGCGGCGATCGTCGCCCGCGAGCTCGGCATCCCTGCCGTCGTCGGCACGGGCGACGCGACCACCCGTGTGCCCAGCGGCGACGACGTGACCGTGTCCTGCGCCGAGGGAGATGAGGGACGCGTCTACCGGGGCGTGGTGCCGTTCAGGGTGTCCCGCCTCGTTGTGGCGGACGTCGTCCGCCCGAGGACCAAGATCATGATCAACCTCGGCAATCCCGACATCGCCTTCAAGACGTCCTTCCTCCCG
>JASHYA010000075.1 GCA_030043315.1 Acidimicrobiales bacterium | reverse complement strand
CGGCCACGTCCTCGGCGTTCCAGGCGAGGGTGGCCTTCTTGCGCTGGGTGGTCCCGTCGACCTCTTGGAGGGCGTCTTTGCCGATGAAGTCGTGGTCGAACTTCACGAACTGGCCGTAACCGAGCTCCCACGGGTTCAGGTAGTAGTCCTCGATGTCGTCGGAGACGAAGCTGCCGGCGAGCGCGTTGGTCGCCTCGTAGCTGTCCACGGAACACCACTCTCGGTAGGTGCGGAGCTCCTCACCGGTGTAGATGGCCGGGAGCGGCGAGGGGATCCAGCCCGACTCGAGCGTGTTGGAGGAGTAGGCCCGTGAGCCACACGGCTCGATGCCGAACTCCTGGCCGGCTGCAAGGATGGCGTCGCGGGTCTTCTCGTAGGTCGCGTAGGGTCCCCAGATCTCGAGGCCCGGGGCGCCCGACATGCCATGGCGAAGCGTCCGCACCCGTTCCCCTGCGACCGTCATGTAGTCCATGTGGAAGAACTTGACCTGGTCGACGGTCCCGCCGTTGACCTTCTCGATGATCTCCCACGCGCGCGGCCCTTGGATCTGGAACCGCCAGTACCTGCGCGTCACGGCCTTGCCGTAGGGGCGGGAAGGCGAACGGTCGTCCTTCTCCACCTCGAGGCTTTGGTATCCGCCGCGCTCGGCCTGGAAGAGCAGCCAGTTGGCGACCGGAGCCCGTCCGACGAAGACGTAGTCGTCCTCGTCCTCGTGGAACAGGATTCCGTCGCCGATCACGTTGCCGGCAGGGGTCGTCGGGACGAACTGCTTGGCCCGGTTGACCGGGAAGTTGGCCAGGCTGTTGATGCCCGTGTTCGAGAGGAGCTTGACCGCGTCCGGGCCCTTCATGAAGAGGTTCACCATGTGGTGGGACTGGTCGAAGAGCACGGCCGTCTCCCGCCAGGCGATCTGCTCACGGCGCCAGTTGGTGAACTCGGCGGGGACCACCGGGTAGATGTACGCCCCGATCTGAGAGTTTCGCAGGAGCTCGACCGTGTTCCCCGACTGGTCCAGCACTTCCTGAAGGTTCTTTGCGCTCATCGATTCCTGCCTTCTTGGAGTTCCCAAGCTCTGGTTGGAGTGTCCTGCTGTCGTCGCTCGTGCTGTTGCGATTCCGGTCCGCCGGGTCGGAACGGGACGCTTCCGGCGCGCCGGGTTGCTCTAAGACCCTCGTGGGTGCTGCGGCCGTGGCGTCCGCCAGTCACGTTCAAGTCCTTGAATGGGCGTTCCGGGCGGCGACCTCCTTCACCCACTTCTACCTCGTGCCCTCGCCGATCGCGCCGTCGCCGATCATGCCGTCACCGACCACGCCGGCTGAGGCGTCGTGAAGGAAGAACGCCGACAGCCGGTGACGGCCCTTCGCCCCGACGCAGAACCGAGTGCCGAACGGTCGCCGGAGGCGCCGCCGTGTCTACTACGACCGCGAGTTCCAGTGCGAACCGACGGTCCGCCGCGCTGCGCGCGGGTCCCCCCCAACGTTCGCGCTGCCACGGGGAGAGACTGTACAGGAGTGTACGAGATCGTCAACAATCTGCGACCCCCTCCAGCAGCGGTCGCCGGTTCGCTCGCGAGGACCTGTGGGTGCGAGTTGCGGGCCACACCGCCGAATTTGGGACGAACCGTCCCGGGAGCGTGCGAAACGTCGAGGTATACGATGCGGCCCACCCGGTGCGGCCACGGCGGGTGGTCGCCACTGTTCGAGAAGGTGCGACGTGATCAACGTGGATGAGATCGTGGCGCTGGACGTGCACACCCACGTCTGGATGTCGGTCGACGCCTCGCTCCGGGGCGCCTCCGACCGTGTCGAGCACGGGTCTGAGGGCGCCCAGGCGATGGCTCGCTACTTCAGGAACGAGGTCGTCGCTGCCACGCTGCCCGAAATGGCCGCCTACTACCGTGAGCGAAAGATGGCCTGTGTGGCCTTCACGGTCGACGCGACCAGCACCACGGGGGAGCCGCCCGCGGTGACGAACGAGGAGATCGCTGCGCTGGCAAAAGAGCACGCGGACGTCGTCATCCCTTTCGCCAGCGTCGACCCCTACGCCGGCAAGTCCGCCGTAAAGGCGGCCCGGCGCCTCGTCACCGAGCACGGCGCGCGGGGGTTCAAGTTCCACCCGAACGTCCAGGCGTTCTATCCCAACGAGCGAGCCGTGTACCCGCTGTACGAGGTGATCGAAGAGCTGCAGGTGCCTGTGGTCTTCCACACCGGCCACACGGGCGTCGGCGCGGGGGTCCGGGGGGGTGGCGGGGTCCGGCTCAAGTACTCCAACCCGATGTTCGTCGACGACGTGGCCGTGGACTTCCCCGACCTTCCGATCATTCTCGCCCACCCGTCGTTCCCGTGGCAGGACGAGGCGCTGTCCGTGTGCCTGCACAAGCCGACGGTGTACATCGACCTGTCCGGGTGGTCGCCGAAGTACTTCCCGCCGAACCTCATCCAGTACGCCAACACGCTGCTCCGCCACAAGATGCTGTTCGGATCGGACTACCCGGTGCTCACGCCGGACCGCTGGCTCGCGGACTTCGAGAAGACGGCGATCCGCGACGAGGTGCGTCCGCTCATCTTGAAGGAGAACGCCTTGACGCTGCTCAAGCTCCGGGGCGACGCAGCTTCCACCGCTTCGAGCTGACCCTCGTGAGCGGATCGAGCACGAGGAAGACACCGTGGAGCGGGACCTGAACCTCGCGACGTTGTGGGAGGGCGTCGCCGACGTCGCGCCCCAATCGCCGGCGGTGGTCCAGGGCGGGGCGACGCGCAGTTGGGCGGAGCTCGAGGCGCGCGCCGCGCGCCTCGCGGGGGCGTTCGAGGCCGCCGGTGTCACCGCAGGCGACCGGGTGGCGATCGGCTGCTACAACTGCCCCGAGTACCTGGAGACGGTGTTCGCCGCCTTAAAGGTCAGAGCCACCCCGGTCAACCTCAACTACCGCTACCGCGCCGGGGAGCTGGCCCAGCTCCTTGCCGATGCCGATGCCTCGGCCGTCGTGTTCCACGGCGCGCTGTCCGAACGGATCCACGACGCGGTCCTGCAGCTCGGGCGGTCCGGGAGGTCCGGACGCGAGGTGTTCCTCGTCGAGGTGCCCGACGGGACCAGCGAGACGGCCACCGATCCCCGGTACGAGGACCTCGTCACCGTCACGCCGCCTGCGCCTCGCCGCGCCCGGAGCGGCGACGACGAGTTCCTGCTGTACACGGGCGGCACGACGGGCCTTCCCCGTGGCGTCCTCTGGCGGCACAAGGCGGTGTTCGGCATGCAGCAGCTGCAGATCGCGGCGCACGGCGTCGCCGTCCCCGAGTCGGCGGCCGAGCTGGCAGAGGTCGTCGCCGAGCTCCACGCTTCCGGGCGGGTGCCGAGGGCCCTCGTCGTCTCGCCGCTCATGCACGGCACTGCCATCTTCACCTCGATGGGGACGTTCAGCCTCGGCGGCACGGTGGTGCTCTGTCGGTCCCGCTCACTCGACGCGGACGAGATCTGCCGCCTCGTGGACGCCTACGGGATCCGCCAGCTCTCGATCGTGGGCGACGCCTACGCGAAGCCGATCCTCGCCGCTCTCGACGCGGCGGCCGCCGCCGGAGTTCCCTACGACCTGTCGAGCCTCGAGGGGATCACGAGCGTCGGGGTGACGTGGTCGGCCGAGGTCAAGGAGGGCCTGCTCCGCCACGCAGACGTGGTGCTCACCGACGGGGTCGCAGCCAGCGAGGGCGCCGGCTTCGCCACGGCCGAGACGCGCCGAGGCGACCCGGTCTCCACGGGGCGCTTCCGTCTGGGGCCGAGGGCCAAGCTGCTGCGGGCGGACGGGACCGAGGTGGTCCCGGGCTCGGGCGAGATCGGCTACCTGGCGGCGACCGGGCCGCTTCCCGACGGCTACCTGAACGATCCCGAGAAGACCGCGCGCACCTGGTGGACGGTCGAGGGGGTCCGCTACGTCGTGCCCGGGGACATGGCGACCCTCGAGACGGACGGAACGGTCGTGCTCCTCGGCCGAGGCAGCGAGGTGGTCAACTCCGGCGGCGAGAAGGTCTTCGTCGAAGAGGTCGAGCAGGTGATCGCCGACCACCCCGACGTCGACGATGTGCTCGTCGTGGGCGTGGCCGACGAGCGTTTCGGCAGCCGCGTGGCAGCGGTCGTGAAGCTCGTCCCTGGCGCCTCGGTGAGCGAGCGAGCGATCATCGACCACGTCGGCGAGCGGCTCTCGGATCACAAGCGGCCGCGTCAGGTGGTCTTCGTCGAGGTGGTCCCGCGCACCCCGGCCGGCAAGGCCGACCGCCCCGGGGCTCGCGCCCTCGTCGCCTCCGCCGGCGACTCGGCTCAGGCTCCGTCTCAGACGAGCTCGGCGTAACCCGCGCCGAGCACGGCCTGGCCGGCCCCGTCGTCGCAGGAGAACCGGACGGCGCGTCGCCCGTCGCCGCCCGGGGAGAGACGGGTCACCTTCGTCGTCAGCCGATCGCCGGGCAGGAGCGGGGCGGTGAAGCGCGCGCCGAGCCGGCGGACGGCTCCCGCCGACGGCGCCCCCATGGCCTCGCGCACGGCCCGTGCGGCGAACGCAAGCGTGCACATGCCATGCACGATGATTCCCGGAAGCCCCACCGAGCGGGCGAACTCGGCGTCCAGGTGGATCGAGTTGTGGTCGCCCGACGCGTCGGCGTAGCGGAGGGACTGGTCGGCGTCGACCGTGTACGTGACCGGGGGGAGGGTCTCGCCCTCCTCGTCACCGCGCAGCGTCTTCAGGCTCGGGGCGACTTCCCCCGTGTCGACCGAGGAGGCGACGCCCCGGTAGAAGATCGTGATGTACTGCTCGTTGACCGGCTCGCCGGAGGCGTCGGTGGTCTCGTTGCGCGACACCACTTGGACCCCCGACGGCTTCGCGTGGATCCCGATCGTGCCACCACGTACCCAGAGCTGGTCCCCGGCCACGATCGGCCGGTGCAGCACCATCCACTGCTCGCCGTGGACGACCCGGCCGCGGAGCGCGGCTGCCTGGCTCGGCTCCACCACCGACGGCCCTGCGGCGCGGCCGAACACCGGGACGACCGCGAACACGGCCGGCGCGACCTCGCCGGCGAGCGCGTCCGCGGCCGTGTCGTTGGTCGCCCGCGCGTAGGCGGCGATCGCCCCGGCGGTGACCTCGTAAGGCTCGGGGTCGGAGTAGCGCCCGAGGTTGGCGACGACGAACGGCTCAGCCACTGCTCGTTCCTCTCAGAGATTCAGGCCTGCAGGCGTGGGATGACGAGATAGGAGTCGTGCTCGCCGCCGGTGTGGATCCGGTGGAGGCCGGCGTTGACGGTGTCGGCGTGAACGGGATGGGTCAGCGGTCGAGGGTACCGGTGGAGGTCCTTTCCCTGGACGACGAGCCGGAGCGTCTCGCCGGGCCCGAAGCGCGTGCCGGACGGGAGGATCTCGACGTCGACGGGGACGAGGGTGCCGGCCGGGATCTTCTCCACTCGCCGGTGGGTGAGGACCGGCTGGTTCTCCGTCGAGCGCTCCGCGTCGAGCCCCCGGTGCGACGCGCGCAGCCAGCCGAGCGCGACGGGTCCGTCCTCGAAGACGGCGTAGTAGTTGAAGCCGACGAGGTCGCCGTAGCGGTCGAGCTTCTGCAGGGCCACGAAGACGTCGAGGTCGTCGGCGTCGGGAGAAGACAGCCAGAGGTGAAGCCGAGCGCCACCCACGAGGTCGGTCACCTCGTCGAAGCGCCAGTCGAAGGTGGCCCGCCGCCTCGCCCGCGCCAGTTGCTCGGCGTCGTAGTCGACGGTGGTCGCCGCGTCGGGCGACTCGGCGACGAGGCGGCCTGACGCGGCGTCGAGGTGCCGGACGACGAGGTCGGTGTCCGGCAGCGGCCAGGTCGTCGCCTCTCTGCGGACCGCCGTGCGCGCGTCGACGCGGATGTCGAATCGGACCCTCGGCCAGCTCGGCACCTCGTTGTCGACGCCCTTCAGGAAGTGGTCGAAGAAGGCGAGCTGGCTGGCCATGCCCTCCGGTGAGTAGTAGTAGCCCCACTTCTTGCCACCGTGGACGCAGAGCCACTTGTCGACCGACGCGATCCGCTTGAAGCCCTCGAGGGTGCCGCGGGTGTGCAGCCCTTGGTCCGAGTAGCTGGCGACGACGTAGGCGGGGACGGTGACCTGCTCGAGCGGGGGGGCCTTGGAGGCCCAGAAGGCGTCGAACAGCGGATGCTCGGCCGTCTCGGCGAGCAGATCCTCGGCGAGGTGGGTCCCGAACGCCCAGCGTCGCGCGATGTACGGCCAGAAGGACGTCTCGGGGATCCCGCCGTGGCGGGCGACCTCCCGGTAGGTGTCGCTCCATCCCTCCCAGGGGTTGATGGCGGCGAGGTGCGGAGGGCCGGTGGCTGCGATGTTCCACTGGGCGGTCGTGAGGTACGAGACGCCCGCGAGCGCCACCTTGCCGTTGCTCCACGGTTGGGTGGCGGCCCACTCGACGAGGTCGTGGCCGAAGGCGGCCTCCTCGGGCGAGACGAACGTGGCGTC
>JASHYA010000074.1 GCA_030043315.1 Acidimicrobiales bacterium | reverse complement strand
TCCTCGCAGACCTCGTGGCACGAGGACTCAGGACCGAAGACGGCATCTTGTGCGTGCTCGACGGGGCAAAGGCCCTCGCCGCCGGAGTGAAAAAGGTGTTCGGTGACCAGGCGCTCGTGCAACGCTGCACTTTGCACAAACGACGCAACATTACCGGTCATCTCCCCAAGGAGCTCGGTTCGAGCGTCGACAAGCGCCTCGCCACGATCTTCAAGGACCCCGACGCCGACCGCGCGCTTTCGGCCGCCCGGCGACTCGCCAACGAGCTGGACTCAGAGAGCACCCCGACGCGGCCGCGAGCCTGCGTGAGGGACTGGAGGACATGTTCACCGTTCGGCGCCTGGGCATCACCGGTGCCCTCGCCCGCACGCTCACCAACACGAACTGCATCGAGTCGATGATCTCGATCGCCCGGCGCACGACCGGCCGGGTGACGCGTTGGAAGGACGGCTCCATGAAGAAGCGCTGGATCGCAGCCGGCATGCTCGAGGCCGAGCGGTCGTTCCGGAGGGTGCGCGGCTTCAAGAACATGGACAAGCTCGTCGAGGCCCTCCATCGCCGGCTCAGCCCAGTGAGTGATACAGCCCCCGAGTACGACCAGTAGCAGCCTGAACCAGCTGTGGCCACCGCCGAACTTCAACAGCGGACGGGACATCGTCTGCGTGAGCGGCTTTCCTTGCTACTCCCATGACACCATTGACGGGCGTGAAATGGCGGTTCACAATGGCGAGGCGACCGGGTGTTGGAGGTGGCCCTATGCGGCCTAGACGGTTACGCCCTGTAGTGAGCCTAGCCTTGCTTTCGATCATCGCTCTGGCCTTTCTCGTTGTTACCCCCGCGCCTACTGCGACCGCGAGCGACTTTCATATGTACTCCTTCGGCTACATAGCACCAAGTATCGGCAAGGTATTTACTGGATTGGACCAGGAGCGGTATGACCACACCATGTCGATTTCTGGATCGACCAATTGCACAGTATATTTCAATACAAAGCCCGCTTATCAGAGCGAGTGGGTCTCTATAACAGGACTCGCGACAACCTGGATGGAACTCGGAACTGGCCACCAGTGCGATGGATTCGAGTACTGGTACGGCGGATATGGATACGAAGGTGCGTTTCACTGGCTATGGCACGAGGAGATCACAGGCGGCTCAGAGCACTCGTTTTACTTGAAGGCGTACAAAACAGGCAGCTCACAGTCCTGGAACTGGACGATTGACAGTACCTCATTCTATACATTAGCCAATGGTTGGAAGGGCGATATTGATGAAGCCGGCCTGGAGTCTTACGATAGTTCGCTTTCGGTTGTGTATCACACCTATTCGCTCAAATATGCAGTGACAGATCAGACTTCCTGGTCGAGCTGGTTTGGTACGACCGAGGCCGCAGGTTCCGGGACATCGCCAATGTGCTATCACCAGACATCAACAACGGTGATTTATGTCGGGGAAAACACAGCGTGTTGAGCATCTTGTACCACGTGAGATCACCGAAACGACTATTGCGATCCAGGACCGCTCTTCTGGTTATACCAACGATTCTGATCGGGGGTGCTATCGCCTCCGGAATTGCGTTCTCGAGTGGGACGGGTGCTGAAGGAGCGCAAGTTGGCGCGTTCACGGCGCAGGCCGTCTGTGCGGGCCCAGGCCTAACTGCAGCTGAGGAACACGGATCAGGCGTTACCCTCGTGAAAGCATTTCAAAGCAATGCGCGCCTAGTGGCGACATGGCAGGAGACGCGGAATGGACCGACAGCGGCTCTCCCTTCACCGTACGCATCACGGAAGGGAACAACCCCGCTCGCGGTGTGCTACTTCGACGGGTCCACATTTAGTTTGCCGCGGCCGCCGGAAATTCCCCCGTATCGGGTGCTTGTTCTAATCCTTGCGCCAACAGGAACAGTGTACGTAGATACGGCCGGGCCAACACCTCTACCGTTCGCGCCCCCTCCGACCACTGCGGTTCCCGGCAGCGATTAGCGCCGATTTTCACGCAGCGAATTCGACCCTACTTTCATGCGTACTCGAAGTGGAGGGTCCGCCCGCCCCACCAGGGGACGGTGGTGTCGGGGCTGTGTGCTGATCGCAAGACCGGGCTGTAGCTGCGCCGGTCCAGGCGCACGGTGATCGCGTCGCCCTGGTTGTAGATGGCACCGCCCGTCTGGTCTGGAGGAAGCGCCGCTGCAAGGTGTCGGGGGTGGCGGTCGCGTAGCCGGCACCGAGGCGGCCCCACGTCGGACCGACTTTGTGGGAAGTGGCAATGGGGACGGGCGGTTGGCGTCCGACCAGGAACTGGCGCAGCTCGTCAGGTCAGGCCATGACGAATGAGCGCCAGGCTGAGGCGATCAAGGCACTGGAGAGCATGCTCACGGGCGCTCCGAGCCCCGGGATCGCCGAGCTTCAGCGGCATCTCGGAGAGCACTAGCGACCACCTCGAGCTCGCCCTCGCGCTCGTCCGGACCGAGCCAGCTGAGCGTCGTGTCACCCGTGACAGGGTCGGGGGAGATTGCGGCTTCGATCATCGCGACCACGTAGTGGGCGGGGTTACGACCGATCCGGCGCTTGCGGCCCACCCCACGTGAACCGGATCGGCTTCACTCAGCCATTGTGTCATGCACAATCGATTATTGCAAGACACAACAACGGCAACCGAGCGGCGGCGCCCGGCGTGGCGCCGCCCGGTGCGGGCCCCCGCCTCACAGGAGACGGGGGCGTTCCATCGCGGGTCTATCGCGGGTCCGAGGCCGTCGTGGTCTGTCCGAGGGATTCCGGCGCGATCCTCATTCAGCCTCTTTACCTGGATTTTCTGTCCGCCGACGTCCACATCCGTCCAACTCGTAGACCCCCGATCCGCTTTCGGGACGCAGAGGTCCCCGGTTCAAATCCGGGCAGCCCGACCACATTTTCGGGTCATCGGAATGTAGCGGGGTCGCGCCCGCTCACTGCTGCGCCAGTTGTGCGACGGTCGTGCGCCCACCGGCAGGCTCTACGAAGACCCCCGAGTAGCGCCGCGCCTCCGTGTCGGCCGCCCATGCTTCGGCGTCCTTGCGGCGCGCGAAGATCTTCATCACGCCATGACCGTCCACCCAGACCCGGGCGTCGTAGCGGACCGTGCCACGCCTCGTGGCCCGCTTGATGATCTCTGCCAACCGTCGTCACCAAGGAGCCCGCAGAAGACGACGAAGAGCCGGTCGGTCGCTGCCCCTGGCGGCCGCACTGCGCTCAGTCCCCGAGCTCGCCGCGGTGGTAGACGAACCCGAGTCGGCCCTCTCATTACAAGACCGTCACGCTGCCTACGTCGTCGTCGCCTTCGTCGCCGGGGGCTGACGGCTAGTCGTTGTCGCAGCAGAGCGGTACCGTAGGTCCATGGCAGGCTCAGAGATCGTGTTCGTGGTCGACGAGGCGCCGGAAGGCGGCTATGTTGCCCGTGCCGTCGGGGAGTCGATCGTCACGGAGGCCGACGACCTCGATTCGCTCCGGGAGATGGTCCGCGACGCCGTCGTCTGCCACTTCGACGAGGACGAGCGACCGAAGGTCGTGCGCCTCCATCTCGTCCGCGACGAGCTCCTCGCCGTGTGAGGCTGCCGCGCGACATCATCGGACGTGAGCTGGCGGACCTACTGCGCCACCACTTCGACTACGAGGTGGTGCGCCAGACGGGCAGCCACCTTCGCCTGGCCACCTCGACGAGTGGGGAGCACCGGGTCACCGTTCCTGCTGGCGGACCGCTCCGCGTCGGAACTCTGGCAGCCATCCTCTCCGATGTCGCCGAGCACAAGGGGATCACCAGAGCGGACTTGGAAGCAAGACTGTTCGGCTGACCGTCGACCAGTGCCCCACTATCGCGCCCACATCAGTGCATCAGCACGTCCCAGTACGCCGGTGAGGCGCTCCTCGTGAGGAATCCTGAGGACTTGCCTCAACTTGTCTCGCCGGACTCGCTCTCTTCAGCGGACCCGCGATCGTCATCCGGAAGGGGTGTGGGTGAACCCGCTCCCCCGGAACTGCGCGCGTCGGGCTGGTCGTCTTGGTCATCAACTTCTTCCGCGGGGAGGTCGTGGATCACGGAGAGCCGTAGCCCCGGCCCACGGTCAGTGTCGACCGAGCTGAGGTAGAGGTGGCTCTCGTTCACATCGTCGAGGCCGAGCCTCCGGGCAAGCTCGACGAGCTGGTCATAGGCGGTTGCGAATTCGCTTGGCCCTCGGCCGGCTACGACGACCTCCGCCGACCAGCGGCAGCCGACTGCCGAGTTCCCCCACCCAGCCACATTCCGTCTGGACGTGCCGGTCGGTGCGCCGAGGACGCTCCTCCCTTGATCGCCGGAGATGCGCTGGATGACCTGCTGGCGGACCCGGCCCAGATCGACCCCGAGGCTGACCAGCACTTGGGCGGCCACCCCCTCGCCTTCGCGCACGAGACCGAGGAGCAGGTGCTCGGTGCCGATGTGGCGGTGCCCGAGTTGCTGCGCTTCGCGCAGGGAGAGCTCGAGCACCTTCTTCGCTCGGGGCGTGAACGGCGGCGGAACATTGGGGGGGCTCCCCGCCATGCCGATCGTCTCCTCCACCTTCGCGCGCGCGGCTGTGAGCGAGATGCCGAGCGACTGGAGTGCCTTCGCCGCCACGCCCTCACCCTCGTGGAGCAATCCGAGCAGGATGTGCTCGGTCCCGACGAAGGCGTGGTCGAGCAGACGCGCCTCTTCTTGAGCCAACACGAGCACGAGTCGCGCCCGCTCGGTGAAACGATCGAACGTCTCACCATCCTCCCACCGTGCAGTGTGTCTCTTCGTTCGGGAACGCTCGACGTCGGTGAAGCGTCGTGAGGCCGCGACGAGGTTCTGCTCCTCCCGGGCGACCTTCTCGTGCTGGATCCTCAGCTTGGCGATCTGGTCATCGATGGCACCACAGCGGGCGAGGGCCTCACGGACGACATCCGTGTTGCCCATGGACAGGGCAGAGGAAGCCTGCGCTTGGAGCTTGTCCGCCTGCTTCTGGAGCTGGATCGTCTGGAGCTCGATTCGCTTGCGTACGGTCGCGATGTCCGCCATGAGTCGGCGAACCTCTCGAGGGTCGTCGGGCTCTCGTGGGAACCGAGAACGAAAGCGCCTCCTGGGGCCGGCAAGCTCCGCTTCGACGACGACACCGGGGAGTGTTTCGGCTGGGCTCTGACCTCTCCGATCGAGGGACATGAGTTGGAGCACTTCTCGGCGAAGCCGACTGAGATCGACACCCATACCCACCAGCACGCGCGGCCGTGCCCTCGCCTTCGCGCGCGATCCCGAGCAGCATGTGACCGGTGGCGATCTCGCTGTCCCCGAGCCACAACGCCTCGCGCAGCGAGAGCTCGAGGACCTTCTTCGCCCGGGGAGTCAACGGCGGCCAGCCCGTTGCGCTCCTCGTTGCGTCCGCCATTTCCGCCACCTTCTCGCGTACCACCTCGAGCGAAAACCCGAGCGAGTCGAGCGCTCTCGCGGCTGCGCCCTCGCGTACTTGAAGAAGCCCCAGCAGAAGGTGCTCGGTGCCCACGAAGCTATGGTCGAGCTGGCGCGCTTGTTGCTGGGCAAGCTCGATCGCCTGCTGAGCTCGCGCGTTGAAGCGTTCGAACACCCGACCAGCCTCCCACCGCGACGGCCTACTCCACGGTCGGTGAGCACCCATCGTCGGCCTCCGACCAACGCCACCGACCGCCGGTCGGGCGATTCGCGCCTGAGCCTCTACGTGGCGCTCCACGTCGCGTCGTGACCCTACGTCGAGGGGGTCACAGCTCGGGATGACGGGCCACACTCCCATGAGTCGAAGCTGGTGCAGACGGGTCGGTGCCCCAGAAGACCCGGCGCCGGGACGGAAGATCCGCCCTCAACCGCCACCCCGGATCGGCCTGGACCCCGCAGTGCTGTTACAGGAGCCTCGTACCGT
>JASHYA010000073.1 GCA_030043315.1 Acidimicrobiales bacterium | reverse complement strand
CCTGCTGCGGTCGGCGGGCGCGCGCGTCTTTTTCGCCTCCAACAACTCGTCACCGACGGTGCCGGACCTGATCGGGCGACTCGGCGCCGCCGGGATCCCCGCGGAGCCGGACGAGATCGTCACCTCCGGACAGGCTGCGGCGTCGTTGCTCACGGCGGGCACGACCGCGCTCGTCGTCGGCGACGATGGCGTCATGGAGGCGCTCGCCGCCCGTGGGGTGCGCGCGAAGAAGGCCGCAGACGAAGTAAGCGCAGTAGATGGGGTCCCCGGACCCGACGGATCGGGCGTGTCCGGTGTGCGCGGCGGCGCAAGGGGGTCCACCGCCGGCGACGAGGGTCATGTGGACGCGGTGGTGGTCGGCTACACGAAGCGGTTCGACTACGGGGTGCTCCGCCGCGCGGCCGATGCCGTGCGTGCCGGTGCGCGGCTCATCGGCACGAACGAGGACGCGACGCTCCCCACCCCCGAGGGCCCGCTTCCGGGCGCGGGTTCGCTCCTCGCGGCGGTGGCGACGGCGTCGGGCGCCACCCCCGAGGTCGCCGGGAAGCCGCACGAGCCGCTCGCGGCGTTGATCGCCGAGCGAGTCGGGCGCGTCGCGGCCGTGGTGGGCGACCGTCCCTCGACCGACGGCGCCCTGGCGCGTCGACTGGGCGTCCCGTTCGCGCTCGTCCTCAGTGGCGTCACCCCGCGAGTCACCGACGACCTCGTCCCCAGGCCCGACTTCGTGGGCGAGAACCTGCTCGCCGTCGCCCGTGCGGCCACGCGCTGACGGAACCTGACCGCCGCGCGTTGCCGCGTGATTCTGCGCCCGGTACCGTTTGTGCATGGCTCGCAACGACGGATATCGCAGGTACCTCGAGGCTGCGGCCGCACTCGGTGAGATCACGCGTGCAAGGGCCGAGGAGCTCGTGAGGGAAGTGATGGGGAGTGGCGACGCCCAACGGGCGCAGGCGCAGCAGCGGGCCGAGGAGCTCGTGGACCGCAGCCGGAAGGCCGCAGAGGAGCTGCTTTCCTTCGTCCGCACCGAGGTGTCCAACCAGATGCAGGCCCTGGGGCTCGACCCGGACGACCTCGCGCGCCAGGCGGCGGAGATCCTCAAGCTCTCGGCGCGGGCCGGGCGGCGGGTTGCGCACGACGTGAAGCCTGCCGGTGGCCAGAAGGAGGCCCCGGCGAAGAAGGCCCCCGCCAAGAAGGCCGAGGGCAAGAAGACCGCCGCCAAGAAGGGCGCCGCCAAGAAGAGTGCAGCGAAGAAGGGCGCGGCCGCCACCGGGTCGAAGAAGGCCACCGCCAAGGCGGGCGCCGCCAAGAAGACCGCCGCCAAGGCGGGCGCCGCCAAGAAGGGCGCGGCCAAGACGACGGGTGCCAAGAAGACGGCCGGCAAGAAGACTGCCGGCAAGAAGTCCCCCGCCAAGAAGTCCCCCGGCGCGCGCACGTCGGAGCCGGCGGCAACACGCTGACCCGCCGCCGCCTCGACGTCGAGCTCGTCAGGCGGGGGCTCGCCGCGTCCCGACAGGAGGCACAAGCCGCCATCGCCTCGGGGCATGTGCTCGTCGGCGGCGCGCTCGCGGAGCGGGCGTCACGACTCGTCGCGCCCGCAGAGCCCGTCGAGCTCCTGGGGCCGCCCCGGCGGTTCGTCGGGAGAGGCGGCGAGAAGCTCGACGCGGCGCTCGACCACTTCGCGCTGGACGTGACGGGTGCCGTCGCGCTCGACGCCGGCGCGTCCACGGGAGGGTTCACCGACTGCCTGTTGCGGCGTGGCGCGGCGGTCGTCGCCGCGGTCGACGTCGGCCACGGCCAGCTCGACGGACGCCTCCGTGAGGACGAGCGCGTGGTGGTGCTCGAGCGCACCAACATCCGCACGCTCGACCTCCCCTCCCTCGCCGCGTCGCTCGGAACCCAACGCGTGCCGGTCGACATCGTGACGGCGGACCTCTCGTTCATCTCGCTCACGGCAGCGGTGCCGGTGCTCGCCGGTCCGCTCGTGCACGCCGGCGCACCCCTCGTGCTGTTGGTGAAGCCACAGTTCGAGGTCGGAAGGGCCGAGGCGTCGCGGGGCCGGGGGGTCGTGCGCGAACCCGAGCTCTGGCTGGGTGCGTTGCGCGCAGTGGCATCGTCGCTCACCGCGGCCGGAGCGGCAATCATGGACGCCATGCGGTCGCCGATCACGGGCGCGTCGGGGAACACGGAGTTCTTCGTGCACGCCGTCGCGCACGGGGGAGCGGACGGCGCGGCGCTGTCCGAGGAGGCCGAGCAGTGGCTCCGCGGCGCGGTGGCCACCGCGCCGAGGTAGCCGACGAAGCCGTGGCCTCCGTCACGATCCTCGTGAACCCGGCGCGCGCCGACGCCGCCCGGCTCGCCTCGGAGACGGTGGAGTGGCTCGAGCGCCGCCACCACGTGGCGCAGCTCCTGCGGTTGGCACCGGCCGACCGGGCCGAGGGCAAGGTGCCCGCGGGGGAGCTCTCGGGGGCGGACCTCTCGGGCGCTGACCTCGCCGTCAGCCTCGGGGGCGACGGGACGTTCCTGCGGCTGGTGCCGCTCGCCTACCGCGCCCGCGTGCCGGTCCTCGGCGTGAACTTCGGGCGGCTCGGCTACCTGCTCGAGGTCGAGCCGTCGGCGCTGTTCGAGACGGTGGAGCGCGCGTTGTCGGGCGATGCGTCGACGGAGGACCGCCTCTTGCTCGCCGTGACCGTGCGCGGCGGGCTCACGGCTGCGGCCGGCGACGACCGTTCGCTCGAGGGCGACGGTGTGGTGTGCGGCCCAGGGGAGCGGTGGTGGGTCGCGTTGAACGAGATGGTCGTGGAGAAGACGGTGCCGGGCCACATGGTCGCGCTCGCGACGGCGGTCGACAGCGAGGAGTTCCTGTCGTACAAGGCCGACGGGGTCGTCGTTGCGTCACCGACCGGGTCGACCGCGTACAACCTCTCCGCCGGCGGTCCCGTGCTCGCGCCCGCACTCCCGGCGATGGTGATGACGCCCGTCGCCCCGCACCTCGCCATCGACCGGAGCCTCGTGCTGCGCGCCGACCAGGAGGCGTCGGTGCGCGTGCTGCCGCCCCGCCCCGCGGTCCTGGTGGTCGACGGGCGCGAGGCCGGGCGCCTCTCGCCCGGCGCGGAGGTCGTGTGCCGGGTCGCGCCGGGATGGCTGCAGGTGGTGACGTCTTCGGACCGCGGGTTCGCCGGGCCGCTGCGCCGGGCGCTCACCCGTGGTGCGCGCGAGTGAGGACGACGCGCAGGGGCTGCGGCCGGCGGGGGACGGCTCGACGGTGTTGAGGGAGCTCCACGTCCGCGACCTCGGGGTCATCGGTGATCTCACCCTCGACCTCGACCCGGGCATGACCGCGCTCACCGGCGAGACCGGCGCTGGCAAGACCCTGCTCGTCCATGCGCTCCAGCTCGTCCTCGGAGGCCGTGCGGTAGCGGGGCTCGTGCGGGCGGGCGCCGCAGAGGCGTTGGTGGAGGCACGCTTCGACGCGGTGGGAGGGGGCGAAGGCGACGTCGGGGGGGCCGAGCCCGGCGGGCACGAGGAGCCCGGCGAGCCCGGCGAGCGGATCCTCGCCCGCGCCGTTCCGGAGACCGGACGGTCGCGCGCCTGGGTCGACGGCCGGATCGCGCCGGTCGGTGTCCTCGGCGAGCTGGGCGGCGGGCTCGTCGACATCCACGGCCAGCACGACCAGCAGTCGCTGCTCGGTGCCGCAGGCCAGCGCGCGGCGCTGGACGCGTTCGCCGGTAGTGATCTCGCGCCGCTGGCGGCCGCGCGTGCCGCGCTCCACGCAGTGCGTGCGCGCCTCGCCGCGCTCGGTGGAGACGGGCGCGAGCGGGCGCGTCAGGCGGACCTCCTCCGCTACCAGGTCGCGGAGATCGAAGTTGCGGGGATCGAGGACGTGGAAGAGGACGCCGCGCTCGCCGAGGAGGAGGAGCGGCTCGCGGGCATGGCCGCGATCCGGGAGGCCGCCGCAGTTGCGATCGGCGCGTTGCGGGGTGCGGACGGGGACGGCGGGGGCCGTGGGCTCGGGGTCGAAGGCGGCCTCGAGGGCGGGGCGTCGGGGCTGGTCGCCGGCGCGCTGTCGGCGCTCTTGCAGTATCCGGCGCTCGGTGAGTGGGCCCGGCGACTGCGCGACGCCGCTTCCGAGCTCGACGACGTCGCGCGGGAGCTGCGGCAGGTCGCCGAGACATGGGAGGAGGACCCCGCCCGCCTCGAGGAGGTCCAGGCGCGCCGACGGGTGCTTCAGGACCTCCGCCGCAAGTACGGCGAGACGTTGGGGGACGTCGTGGCGTTCGGGAAGGCGGCGCGGGCGTCCCTGTGCGACCTGGAAGGCCAGGAGGCCGAGGCCGCAGTCTTGGAGGGACGGCGGGAGCAACTCGAAGAAGCGGTGCGGGACGCCGAGCGGCGGCTGCAGGCGGTCCGCGCGGCGGCCGCGCCCGCCCTGAGCGCGGCGGTGACCGAGCGGCTCCGTCTTCTCGCGATGCCCGACGCGGAGCTCCACGTGACGGTGGGGGAGGACGGCGCGGGCGATGCCGTGCAGTTCCTGCTCGCCGCGAACCGGGGGGAGCCCGCGCAGCCGCTCGGCCGGGTCGCCTCCGGCGGCGAGCTCGCGCGGACGATGTTGGCGCTCCGTCTGGTGGTCAAGGGCGGTGCGGCGACGATGCTCTTCGACGAGGTCGACGCCGGCGTGGGCGGCGGTGCCGCCCTGGCGCTCGCTCGGGCGCTCCGCGACGTCGCGACCCGTCGCCAGGTGCTGGTGGTCACCCACCTCCCTCAGGTCGCCGCCTTCGCCGACCGTCAGGTCGCGGTGCGAAAGCATGTCGACGCGGGCGGCCGCACGCTCACTACGGCGGAGCTCCTCGGTCCCGAGGAGAGGATCGTCGAGCTGTCGCGGATGCTCTCCGGGCACCCCGACAGCGCCACGGCCCGGGCGCACGCCGAGGAGCTGTTGCTCGTGGGGGCGCGCGCCGGCGCGTAGACGCCGAGCGTGTCTGCCCGTGCGGGCTTGGTCAGGCGTCTTCCTGAGGAGCGGGCTCGTAGCCGGGACAGCTGCAACGACGCCAGAGATGTCGCAAGCTCGCTCGAGCCGAGCAGCTCGCTGGATGGCGATGTGTGCCACGAGGGTGGTCGCAGTGCCGGCACGACGGCGGTTCCTTCCCCTGTCTCGGTGGTTTGGGAACTGCCGGCTGCCATTGTCCCGTGACCATTCGTCACGCCCCGTCTTGCATCGTCGACGACTGAAGGACCCACCACCACGATGCCAGGCCTGCGTGACTCGGCGGTGGCGGAGGTCGTGGGGCATCGCAGCCGACCCGCCGGTGGGGCTCCGCGACAAATCAGGTCGAGAGCTCTGCGAGCGCGCCGGCGAGCAGCCACCGACCGGCGTCGAGAAGCGTGTTCTTTGCTGCGGGCACATCGAGCCCCACCGCGTCGGTGAGGGCGATCATCGCCTCGGCGCCGACGACGAGCCCGAGCGCGTGGGCGACGCGGTCGAAGTCGTGCTGCGACAGCGTCGCGCGCAAGGGGGCGATGGCCTTTCTGATCTGCTCGTTGCGTCGACCTTGTCGGGTCGGCACTCGTTCGTTCTCGCGTACGTCCGTCTGCCGGAACCACATCTCGAGGGCGGTCTTCGCGAACTGACGGTAGGGCACCTGGTCGTCGAGCATCCCGAACCCGATGCTCCGGGTGAGCGCAGACAATCGCAGTTGCGGATCGTCGCCGGCTGCCTGCATCTGCTCGTCGGCTTCGACCACAACCCCCTGTCGCATCACGGTCTCCGTCGACGCTTCCCACCACAGGTCCTCTGCGGTGGAGAAGTAGCGGTAGGCGGTCGCGACCGAGACGAGCGCGCGCTCCGCCGCCTCGGGCATCGACGGTGGTCGTCCCTCCCGCACCAGCTCGACTGCGGCCTGGAGAAGGGCGTTGCGGGTCCGCGCCTTCTGATTCGACCGCCCAGGTCGACTCCTGGGAGAGCCCTCTTGACGTGATAGAGTCATCTCATAATAATAGCGCCGACACACGTTCACTGGACGGACGTGCACAAAGTGGAGGGAAAGACGGAATGAACGCGTCCGAGATGGATCAGCTGATCGAGCAGCACATCGCCGCCGAGATGGCCGGCGACACGGCTGCCTCGGTCTCGATGTACACCGACGACGTGGAGCA
Source organism: Acidimicrobiales bacterium (assembly GCA_030043315.1). Lineage (GTDB taxonomy): Bacteria > Actinomycetota > Acidimicrobiia > Acidimicrobiales > RAAP-2 > JAJYVT01. Next base: position 478 of record JASHYA010000073.1, on the reverse strand, counting down.
CGACGTCGTCGGTTCGCCGACGGGCCCCTTGCACGGCAAGGAGGCAGCCAAAGGCTTCTACGACTACCTCACGGAGAACTTCCAGACCGAGACGATGGACCCGGTCCATCGCTACTACGGCGACGACTTCTGCGTCATCGAGCACGAGGCGACCGGGACGGTCCCGGGCGAGTTCCTCGGGGTGCCCGGTCACGGCCGGAGGATCACGTTCCGGATGGTCCACATCTGGGAGTTCCGCGACGGGCTCATGAGCCGGGAGAACATCTGGCTCGACGGCGGAGGGATCATCGCCCAGCTGACCGCGCCCGATCTCGCGCACGCCTCGGCCTGAGGATGCGGCGGGTGGACGCGTCGAGGGAAGCGTCTGGCTGACACGAACGCCGACGCCGGACGCGACGCCGACCCGCCGTCCGGACGTCGCTCCGTCCGGGCGTCTGGGACGCCAACGAACGGGCGCGTCGTACCGGCTGCGGCTCGC
>JASHYA010000072.1 GCA_030043315.1 Acidimicrobiales bacterium | reverse complement strand
CCGGGGCCCGGCGGTGGGCAGCGGCCGGGCGGGCGCGCCGATCCCCCGGCTGCTCACGAGACGAGGCCGCTCCGGTTCGCCCTCGTGCGGGGCACCCGCCGGCGGCGGACGCCGCGGAGCGCCCTGCTTCGCCACGGCAGGGGCGGGGGCGGGGGCCTCTTCGGGCTGGACCGGGCGGCGCAGCCCATCTGCGTCGGCCTTCCTCCGGACGCGGTCGGCCTGCGCCTCCTCGATGGAGGACGAGTGGCTCTTCACCCCGATCCCCAACGAGAGGGAGAGGTCGAGGGCTTCCTTGTTGGTCAGGCCCAGCTCTCGGGCGAGCTCGTAGACGCGGATCTTCTTCGGCAACGTTCCTTGGTGTCCTTCACGGTTTCAGCCGCCCCGTCGGGGAGCCGGAGCGTCCATCCATCCTCGCACATCGGCGCCGATCCCCATCCGGCGCGCCAGTTCGTCGGCGGCCGAGGGCGCCAATCGGGCGCGCAACGCCCGCTCCAGCGCCCCTCGCCGCACGGCTCGCACGAGGCAGGCCGCCGACCCCCGGCACAGCCAGGCACCCCGCCCCGGGAGCGCACGACCCGTGGCGAGCGACTCGTCGGGCAGGCGCACCACCCGGACCAGCTCCTCCTGCGGGGCGCGCCGCCGGCACCCGACGCAGGTCCGTTCGGGCGCTATCCGCCCGCCTCCTCGTGGACCGCCGCCGCCACGTCGGGCGACTGCGCCTCGGCCGCGGCGGCCTCTTGCCCGTCGCCACCCTCACGGGAGGCTTCCGGCGCGTCGCCTTCCGAGCCCTTCTCCTCGACCCCCGCCGGCTCGGACTCCTCGGCCTCGACGGCGTGGCTCCACTCTTCCGCCGAGATCGCCTCGCCGCCCTCGGCCGGCTTCCAGACCATCTCGCCGGCTTCGTTCTCGATCCACTCGCCCTCGGCCCACTCCTGGCCCGCGTACCCGGCCTCCTCCTCTTCGAGCTGGCTCTCGCTCTTGATGTCGATCCGCCAGCCCGTGAGCCGCGCGGCGAGGCGGGCGTTCTGCCCCTCCTTGACGATCGCCAGTGACAGCTGATAGTCGCTCACGATGACCGTCGCGGTACCGGTCTCCTCGTCGAGCCGGACCTCCCTGACGCGCGCGGGCGCGAGCGCGCTCTGGATGAACTCGATGGGGTCGTCCGAGAACGGCACCACGTCGACGCGCTCACCGCGCAGCTCGTTGGTCACCATCCGCACACGCGACCCGCGCGCGCCGACGCACGCGCCGACGGGGTCGACGTTCGGGTCGTTGGACCAGACGGCGATCTTCGTCCGGTGGCCCGGCTCGCGCGCGGCCGCCTTGATCTCGACGACGCCCGAGGAGATCTCGGGCACCTCGAGCTCGAAGAGTCGCTTGATGAGCCCGGGGTGCGTGCGGCTCACCACGATCTGGGGCCCCTTGGTGGTCTTGCGGACCTCGACGATGTAGGCCTTGAGGCGGGTGCCGTGCTCGTACCTCTCGAAGGACACCTGCTCCGCCTGGGGCAGCAGGGCCTCCACCTTGCCCAGGTCGAGCAGGGTGTAGCGGTTGTCGGTCTGCTGCACGATGCCGGTCACGATGTCGCCCTCGCGGCCCGCGTACTCCTCGTACTTCATGTCCCGCTCGACCTCGCGGATCCGCTGGAGGATGACCTGCTTGGCGGTCTGGGCGGCGATCCGGCCGAAGTCGTCGGGGGTGTCGTCCCACTCGTTGATGACGTTGCCCTCTTCGTCGAGCTCCTGCCCGTAGACACGGATCTCGCCCGACTCGGGGTCGATGGTGACGACGGCCTCCTCGGCGGCGTCGGGGCGCCGCTTGTACGCCGCGACCAGCGCGTTGGCGAGCGCGTCGAGCAGCGTCTCGACGGAGATCCCCTTGTCGCGCGCGATCTGGCCCAGCGCGTCCAGGAATTCGAAGTTGGTCTTGCTCATGACGTCGTGGCCCTCTCTCTGCCCTTTGGCGCCTTGGCCCGGCTCGGGGACGGTGCCGGCTTCGCACCCCACTCGAAGACGGTGCGCGCCCGCTCGATCGTGTCGTAGGCGACGTGCGCCGACCCGCCGGGCACGTCGGGCCCCTCGACCCGCACGCCCAGCTCGTCCGCGTCGGCGAGCCGGCCCTGGAGGCGGCGCGCGGGAGGCGTGCCGGGCAGGAGCCACACCGACACCGTTTCCCCGAGCGCGCGCGTGAAGTGCGCAGGCCTCCGGAGGCGGCGCTCCAGGCCCGGGCTCGACACCTCGAGCGTGTAGCGCCCGGGGATCGGGTCCAGCCGGTCCAGGGCGCCGGACACCACGCGGTTGGCGTCGGCGAGGCCGTCGAGGTCCACGCCGCCGTCGCGGTCGACGGTCACCCGGACCGTGGCGCCGGTCAGCTCGACGTCGACCAGCTCGAGCCCGAGGGCACCGACGATCGGCGACAATTCGTCGTACAGCATCTCCGCGACTCCTTCCGCCATCCGCCGGCACCTCCCTTCGTCACTCGGCCCTCGTCCTGCGCTGGCTCCTCCCTCGGCCGGACCCGCGACCCGGCCTGCCTACCGGCCCCCAACAACACGAAAGCGTGGGCAACGGCCCACGCTTCTACAGGTCCTGCAATGAGACCGTACAGCGCAACGAGTATACCCACCGCACGCGTTCGCCCGCCCGGTACGGGCCGGAGATCAGTACGACCGGCCGACGACGGCGACGAGGGCGTCGTCGCGTTCTCCGGGGCCCGCGAGCTCGCCGTCGTCACGCTGGAGGCACCGGACGGACAGGGCCTCGGCGGCGAGCGCGAGCTCTCCCTCCTCCCCGAGGGCGCGCCAGGGCACCCGGGCGAAGCCGGCGGTCCCCGTGGCCACCGCCTCGGCCAGCGAGCCCACGGACGCCGTGCGCTCCTCGCGGAAGGCGAGCGCCTCGGCGCGCAGCTCGGGGCCGACCCGGCGCAGGGTCCGCCCCACCGCGTCGGCGACGGCGCCGAGCGCCACCGGCTCTTTCGTCCGGGTGTGGCGCGTGACCAGGGTCGCGTTGCCCTGGGCGAGGTCCCGGGGACCGACCTCCACCCGGACGGGCACCCCCTTCAGCTCCCAGTCGACGGTGCGGCGGCCGAAGCCGGTGTCCGTGCGGTCGTCCAGCTGGATCCGCGAGCCCGCGCGGCGGAGCTCGTCGGTGAGCTGCGTGGCGGCGCGCAGGACGTCGTCGTCCTCGCGGACGCAGACCACCACCACCTCGATCGGCGCAAGGGCCGGCGGGAGGCGGAGCCCGAAGTCGTCGCCGTGCGCCATGATCAGCGCGCCGATGAGCCGGGTCGACGCGCCCCACGAGGTCTGCCACACGTGGCGCAACGTCCCCGTCGCGTCCGAGTACTGGATGCCGAAGGCCTTGGCGAAGTTCTGGCCGAGCTCGTGGCTCGTGCCCATCTGCAGCGCCTTGCCGTCGCCCATCATCGCCTCGCACGTCCAGGTCCGGACCGCCCCCGCGAAGCGCTCACGCGCGGTCTTGTGGCCGACCAGCACCGGGACCGCGGCGACCTGCTCCATCGCGTCCCGGTAGACGTCGGTCAGGATCTTGAGCGCGTAGGCGCGCGCGTCGGCCTCGTCGGCGTGCGCGGTGTGGCCCTCCTGCCAGAGGAACTCGGTCGTGCGGAGGAACAGCCGCGGCCGCAGCTCCCAGCGCACGACGTTGCACCACTGGTTGACGAGCAGCGGGAGGTCCCGGTGGCTCTGGACCCACTTCGCGAAGAAGTGGTTGATGACCGTCTCGCTCGTCGGCCGCACCACGACCGGCTCCTCGAGCTGCCGGCCGCCGCCGTGGGTCACGACCCACAGCTCCGGGTCGAACCCCTCCACGTGCTCGGCCTCGAGGCGCATGAACGCTTCGGGGATGAACAGCGGGAAGTAGGCGTTGTGCGCGCCCGCCGCCTTGATCCGCTCGTCGATGGCCGCCTGCAGCCGCTCCCAGATCTCGTAGCCCCACGGCCTGATGACCATGGTGCCGCGCACGGGTCCGTTGTCCGCCATCTCCGCGCGCGCGACGACCTCTTGGTACCAGCGTGGGAAGTCCTCGGTGCGCGACGTCAGCCCGCCGGCGGCTGCCGGGCGCGCGTCCGCACGCGCCTCGCGCGTGCCGGGTGAGGAGCTCGCGTCGGCGTCGGCCATGAGGGGCGAGCGTAGACCGCGGTCCCGGGGCACACGGGCCGGCGCGCGGGGCCGGCACCCGGCGCGCCGCGGCTCTACACCTTCGGCGCCGTACCCGGCTCGTCCGCGTCCGAGCGCGCGCCTGGGTCCGCTCCCGCGTCGACCTCCGCGCCGCCCACGCGCTTGCGGATGCGATCCACCCGCACCTCTGAGGCGTTCGGGTCGGCGCCCTTCTCGTCGAGGAGCTCCCTCCGATCGGCCTCGGCCTCGGCCGCGGCGCCCGAGTCCGCCGCGGCGAGCCGGGCCTCGACACCCTCGGCCACCAACCGCTCGGCCTCGGCGACGAGCGCGTCCACCATCTCGGACTCGGGCACGACGCGCACGATCTGGCCCTGGATGAACAGGTGGCCCTTCTGCTTGCCGGCCGCGATGCCGAGGTCGGCGCTGCGCGCCTCACCGGGCCCGTTCACG
>JASHYA010000071.1 GCA_030043315.1 Acidimicrobiales bacterium | reverse complement strand
GTGCCCTACGAGGAGCTCGGCGTGGCCACCGCGGGCGCGACGTTCTTCCGTTCGATCGGCGGCTCGTTTGGCGCGGCGATCTTCGGGGCGATCTTCGCCAACCTGATCGGTGGCCGGCTGGCCGCCGCGCTGCACGGGCACGCCATCCCCACCGGCCTCGGAGCGTCGGTGAGCCCCGCGTTGCTCCAGCACCTCCCCGCGGGGGTCCACCAGGCGGTCGCCACGGCCTACGCCTCGACGGTCGACACGGTGTTCCTCGTGGCGGTGCCGATCATGGGGCTCGCCTTCCTCCTCACCTGGCTCCTCCCCGAGATCCGGCTGCGCTCACACGTGGGCAACGAGGGGTCCGTCGCTGCGACCGGCGAACCTCAGCCCGCAGCGTCCGCTGTGGCGCTCGAGCCGGCCGTTGCCGGCACGACCCCCGCCGGGGTGTCGGCCGCGTCTGTGGCTGCGCCCGGGCCCACGCCCACGCCCACGCCCACGCTCTGAGCGGCCCCGAGCTTCTCTCCGGGCCGGCAGAGGTCGGCGTACGAACCTGGCAGTTGCTGTGCGCGGTCAGTCGTTGCCAGGTGGCCCTCCAACAGCCGGAGGCAACCTTCGACCACTCCCCTTCGATGCCACTGCGGCTCGGAGCTACGGACAGATCGTCGCCGGCCTGGTGGACGTTCGCCGATCGCACCGGCGTCGAATCGCCGACCTGCCCATCACCGCGACCGCTCACGCCGTCGGCCTTTCTCTCTGTTCGCGTAATCCCGACGACCTTGCCGGACTTGGCGATCTGGTCGACGTCGTAGGACTCTGAGGTGCGGTCCGGCGGCCAAGGCAACCATCCAGGTTGGCTCAACCGAGATGGATGTTCGGCTGATAGGGCGTGGTTCGCACTTGCAATTACGACCGACGGGCTGGAATCGCTGCCTCACAGTCCGAGTCCGTGATCGTGGCCACGATGCCGGCCGAGATGTCGGAACTGAGGTGATCGTGCCAGCTCGTCGCCTCTTGGACGCCACTCGACGACCGCCTGCCGTAGCGCGCCGTACTCGTTGTTGCCGAGAAGAAACTCCTCTCTCGGAATCCGGTCGAAGCGGTTGGCCAAGGGCAAATACTCCGGGGTTGAAGCCGCGATCCTTGTCGGCTGCTAGCTCGAACAATCGATCGAGCCCGTAGCGATCGACGACCGCGGCGAGGTCGACGAAGTCCCGAGGTTCCACCCGACCGAATATCGCCAAGACTTTGTCTACCGCCAGCTCCTCGCCCGATAGCAGTGGAAAGCCTGGACCTCGATCGACGGGGAAGATCCGAGCGTCGCTTCCGAGGTCGAGCTCGGTCCGATCGTCCTCGCTGGTGATCAAGAGGCGGATGAAACCTGCGTTCTCGAGAACGCGCTCTACTTGGAGTCCTGCGTTCTGAACCGCGTCAACCACGACTGGCACGAGACGGTCGACGGCAACAGCGCTCAAACCGAAGAAGTCGAGGTCACGAGTCTCGCGATCGACGTCACCCGAACGATCAGCGCAGCGCCGCCAGCCAGCGCGAAGCCCTCAGCCTCGGGCAGGCTCGCGACGATCCGCGCAATTCCCTCCTGGAGGGGACTCAGCATTCAAGTTCGATCCCTCGACGGCGGCGGAACCAGTCCACCCACGCCCGGCGGACAGGCGGAGGAAGAACCAGATCGCAAAAGAGGTCGAGGAGTTGATCGACGTCGATATAGAACCGCACGTCGTCTTCGGTGCCCTCTCTGAGCACCTGCTCGTAGACGCGAAGACGATGCGAACGTCGAGCCAAGTCGTAGGTGAGGTAGGGCTCGCTCCATCGAATGTGGAAGGGCAGTTCGACTTGCCCCGAAGCCTTCACAAGCCGCGGGTCATCGACGTCTTCAGGAAGGGACACGGCTCGAGCGGCAGGCCCGAGCCACGGATTCCGAGTCCTCGCCATGTCCAAATCCTACGGGCGTCGATCTTGATCCTCTCGGCACCTATTTTCCGGGGATGAGAACGTCGTCGGCTCGCCAGCCGTTAGGGGCTTCGAACATCTGCACAGAACGACTTGGAAGGCCCAGTGATTTGTCTACGGCTCTGCTCCACAGGGAATTTGCCCCTCTCAACGTGACTGTCGGACGCGATCGTTGACTCAGTGGCGAGCGCAAGCCCCCTCTTTCAGGGCGGGGTAAGCGAGCCCGACGGAACGTGAACCGAGAGGGGAATGAAGACACACCCCCTCGGTAGGTTGAACACCGTGGTCGCAGAGACGAACAAGGGCACACGCAAGCGCAAGAGGAAGCGTGGTGAGCCCACCTACGTGGAGTCCTGGCCACTGCGTGCGATTCCCCGTTCGAGGTCCACCTGCACCAAACGCTTCGACGCAGCAAGACGCGCCTACAACGCCTGCCTCGCAGAAGCGTTCGAGCGCTCTGCTCGAGTGAAGGCGGACCCCCGCTACGAGCCGGCGAGAAAGCTTGCCAAGGGCACCAAGGAACGGACCGAGGCCTTCCGGGCACTCGACGAGGAGCACGGCTTCACCGAGAGGGCGATGATGTCCTACGCCTCACACCTGCGCGCTGGCTGGGTGCGAGAGCACGTCTTCGCCGAAGAGGCACAGGTGCTCGGGGAGGCGGGCCTTCCGTGCCGTGCGCCGGTGGCACTTGGGCCTCGGTGGCAAGCCCCGGTTCCGACCCCACTCCCGGCCCCTCCACTCCTTGGAGTGCAAGGACCTGAACGGCACCATGAAGCCCGTGGTGAACGACGGTGCTCTCGTCGGCGTGGTGTGGTCCGGGGTGGACTTCACCCTCGCCCCACCCCGGGGCGAGACAGAGGCCCACGAGCTCGACCGCATCAACCACCTCGTCACC
>JASHYA010000070.1 GCA_030043315.1 Acidimicrobiales bacterium | reverse complement strand
AGCTTCCAGGGACCGTCCACCACGCTCCAGATCTTGCTCGTCGCGTAGGTCGGTAGTGCGTTGATCGTTGTCTTCGGCTTTGTCGGGTTGAAGCCGGCTTGCTCGGATAAGAAGTCGAAGACAGCCTTGCACTTCGCCGCGTTCACGCCCTTCGATGTCGTGGTTGAGAAAGGAGCTTTCGCGCATCCGGCAGAGCCGGGCTTCGCTGTGAGAGAGGTCACTGTCCAGGCGAGTGGCAACGGCGTGATGGCCCCGAGCTGGTTGTTGAGAAAGAACGCTTGGCTCAGCGGACGGGTAAGTGTGAACGTCATGGTGGTGGGGCTTGTGAGCTTGACCGCCTTTATGACTGTCGGCATTGAGAAGCCGCCCGGGACCCACTCGGCAAAGTCTGTCGGGTGCTGGTGCCACATGTTCAAGAAGAGCATGATGTCTGTGACGTCGACTGGCTCTGTGTCGGACCACTTGTAAGGCTTCAGCTTGACAGTGACCGTCTTGTTCCCGTTCGAGAAGCTGGGTGCGTTGGCCAGTGACAGCCGCATGTTGATTGTGACTTTGCCAGGCTCGCCCGGCATGTAAAGCGGTCGGTACATGTAATACTGCAGGTATTGCGCGTTATTGATGTTGAACTTTGTTATCGGCATCAGGGGGAAGATGTAGTTCGGCGCTGCGCCGCCTGCACCGTCGTCGGTGACGATCGTCTTTGTGACCGTAGCGCCGGCATTGGATGCTGAACCCGAGACAACTGCGATGCCCGTCATCCCCAGTGCGATGGATCCCGCGGCGGCGGTTATCAAACGGACCACTCCGACAGGGTTACGCATGCAGAGACCCCCCGGATTGTCAACGCCCACTGAGTGGCGCTAGAGCTCACGTCCGTAGAAAGCAACCTGCGAGCCCAATCCAGGGTAGCTGGACCGCCCTCTGCGTGCAAGCTGGCACTCCACCTGTCGTGGGGCGCAACGTCGCTTCGGCACCCGCATTCTCCATGGGGAATTCGAGCGCCTCCGACTGACGATAGTTGCGGCGCAGCTCCGCCCTTGTGCTCAACGGTGGACCGACTCGAAGATGTCCTTCAGCGCGGCGCGCGCGGCCAGCTCGCCGCAGCGCCCATGGACACCGGGCCCGGGGGGGGTCGCACTCGAACAGAGGTACACCCCCGGAATCGGGACGCGGTAGGGATTCCATCGGGGGACGGGTCGGGCGAACGTCTGTGCGAGGTCCTGTCGACCACAGCCGATGTCGCCCCCCACGTAGTTGGCGTTCTCTGCCTCCATGGCACGCGCCGTGCGCACTGCCTTGGCGAGGACGAGCTCCTTGAACCCGGGGGCGAACCGCTCGACCTGTGCGGCGATGGCATCGCTCATGTCGACGTCCGAGCCTGCCGGCACGTGGCAGTAGGTCCACACCGTGTGCTTCCCCTCCGGCGCCCGGGTGCGGTCGACCACACCGGGCTGGACCGTGAGCACGTACGGGCGCTCCGGGTGTCGACCGACCGACACGTCGAATTCAGCCGACGCCACCTCCTCGAAGGCGCCGCCCAGGTGGAGGGTGCCGGCACGCCGGCAGACCTCGGCATCCCAGGGAACCGGGCCGTCGAGCGCCCAGTCCACTTTGCACACGCCCGGTCCGTACCGGAAGCGACGGAGCTGCCGGGCGTACCGGCGTGGCAACTGGTCACCCGCCAGGGCCAGTACCGCCCGCGGGCTGACGTCGAGCAGCACCGCGCGCGCCGGCGGGAGGTCGCCGAGCGAGCCGATCCGTTCGCCCGTCACCACGTCGACACCCCTTTGCCTCAGCTCTGCCACCAGCGCATCGACGATCCCGCTGCTCCCCCCCTCGACCAACGGCCATCCGACGCCGTGCGCGAGCGAGCCCAGGAGCAGCGCAACTCCGCCGGTGAGCGGTGCGTCGAGCGGCTGCATGGCGTGCGCCGCCACGCCTGCGAGGAGCCCGCGCGCCGAAGCTCCCTCGAATTGCCGCGCCAAAGACTTCACCGATCGCAGGCTGTTGACTCCGAACCACGCCACGCGCGCCGGGCTCTGTGGCACGGAGCGGCGCGAGGACAGCGCTGCGTCTGCCATCGCCGCCGTCGATCGGGTGAGAGGCCCGAACATCCGCCGGTACGTCCGTCCGTCTGCGTCGCTGCCGAGCGCTGCCGCGGTCTCCTCCACCTCCCTGAACGCGGCCACGGCGCCCCCGCCGTCGAGGGGGTGTGCGAAGGGCACCTCCGGCTGGAGGAACCGCACGCCGCGGACCTCGAGCCCGAACCGACGGAAGAAGGGAGACGCCAGCGCGAGGGGGTGCACGGCCGAGCAGACGTCGTGGCGAAACCCGGGGAGCGTCAGCTCGGCGGTGCGGCAGCCGCCGCCGGCACCATCGGCGGCCTCGTACACCCTCACGGAGAGGCCGGCCGCGGCCAACACCACCGCGGCGGAGAGCCCGTTCGGACCCGAGCCGACGACCACGGCGTCCAGCCGCACCGGCGAGCTCATGTGGGCCTGAGCGGACTCCGACAGGCGCGTCGGCCGCCACACCCGTGGACCGGGGCAACCGCTGGCAGCTCGTGTGGCCCGCCGCCAGAATGTTCCCCGTGAAGAAGCGGCTTCGCCCGGTCGTCATCGCGATCACGGTGCTGGCCATCGGCACGGTGATCGCCCGGCGCTTGGGCTACAAGGTCGGCGGCAACACGGTGGTCCGGTGCCGGCAAGGCCATCTGTTCACGACCTTGTGGATCCCAGGGGTCAAGCTGAAGGCGATCGATCTCGGGGTCGCGAGGATCCAGCACTGCCCGGTCGGGAACCACTGGACGGTGGTCGTCCCCGTCCGAGACGCCGACCTCACCGACGAGGAGCGGCGCTTTGCTGCGGAGCACCGCGACATCAGGATTCCCTAGCGCGTTGCGCAGGAGTGGCGGTCGCGGGGTCACTTGCGCGCGTAGAGGAAGCAGCCTCGCTTGGTGAGCGTCACCGGGGGCACCACCCGATCGGCGGCCTCGCGGGGGAGGAAGTGGGACCGGCAGAACGCGACCACCGCCTCCCGGTCGGGAAGGTCGACCAGAGGCGCGTCCCAGGAGACCACCTCCACCTCGTCGAAGACCCTTCGGACGATCGTCGGCGCGTCTTCGGCGTCGAACGTCGTCGGCGCGTACCCGTCCGTCAGCTCGGGGTCGCTGAAGCGGCTGATGGTCGCCGCGACGAACACCCCGCGGTCGCGCAGGACCCGGTGTGCCTCGGCGATCGCCACCGCCGGGTCGTCGAGGTGGTAGAGCATCCAGAGCATCGCCACCGCGCCGGCGCACGAGGAGCCGACGGGAAGTGCCAGCGCACTGGCCCGCAGCTTCGGTGCGGGTGCGTCGCGCAGCTGCGATACGGAGGTGTCGAGCACCACGACCGGCCACCCCTCGGGCAAGGCGCGGCCGAGCGCTCCGGTTCCCCCGCCCACGTCGAGCACCGGACGGGCGTCAGCGGACACGATCCGACCCGCGACGTGTCCGAAAGGGTCACCCCCGCGCAGCCATGCGGAGTCGTGCGCGCGCCATCGTCCCGGGTCGATGTCGTAGTCGTCCGGCACTCGACGCAGCACCCGGCCAAGCCTAAGCCTCGATCCACCGATCCCGACCGTGAGGAGTCGCTGGAACGTGTGATTCCTCGAACGCACCCGCTCGGAGCCGAGACGCGAAGTCGCAGCCGGCTCGTGGGCGCTGTCGACCCATGGCTCTTGCAGTAGTCGGTTGTCAGCGCACTGCTGCGGACTGTCTGCGGCTGCGCCGGCCGCGAGGTGTCGTCGTCTCAGGTGACGAGTGGCAGCGCTCGCAGACGCGCCAGCGCCGTAGTGAACTGTCGTGCCCACGGCCAGTGCTCGGGAAGACGGAGCACGATCCGCCCGGCCCGGTTGACGAGGCGGCCGGGCACCGAGAGCACCTGAGAACGGACGGTGCTCGTGACGGTGAGACGGCCGGAGGGGTGCAGGTCCCCGAGACGGGCGGTCCATCGCACGAGGTTGTGAGCGAGCACCGCGCATCCGAGCCACGCGGCGTTGGCGAAGAACCGCCCCGAAGGGCAGTGCTCGAGACCCGCTCCCTCTTTCAGGTCTCTGATGGCGAGCTCGATCGTCGCGTGCCGGCGGTGGAACTGATCGACCTCGACAGTGGGGAGCTCGAGGTTCGTGACGATGGCGTGGTGACGCCAGTCAGGCCAGAGTCGTTGCTGGATCGGGTCGGTGAGCCGGGTCCTGCGCACGACGAGGCGAACCCTCTGCTCTTGGCGCTTGGTCTTCTTCCCGCCGATCACGTACACGGTCTCTGCCACCTGGGCCTCGCCTCCGTCGGGGTAGACGATGTCGCACCAGGAGTCCTCTCCTATGGCAGAGATCGCCTCTCTCACGTGCTTGTTCAGTGCCAGGCTGATCGAGAACGCACAACCGAGACGCCCGAGGATGCCGAGCAGCTCTCGGCTGAAGAACCCGGCATCGGCGCGAAGGGTGAGCGGTCCGGTCGCCCCGCAGCGCCGGAGGCGCGCGATGAGCTCCTCGCAGAATCGCTTGGTGCCGCGCTGGGTGTTGGCCGAGCCCTTTCTCAACCGTGCGTGGAGCACCTCGCCGGTGTCGGATCTCGTGGCGAGGAGCGGGTGGTAGCCGAGCACCTTCGTGTAGCCGTAGGCGGCGCCTCTTTTGTGGTCTCCGTGGACCTCGATGATCGTCGAGTCGAGGTCCACGGTGACGGGCGCGTCCTTCGGTCCAGCACCGAGCGACCAGGCACGCCCGATTGCCGCTGCGATCACCGCGTCGAACTGGCGGACGTGGCCGAAGGTGAACGAGCGCAAGAAGGTGCCGAGCGTGGACGGCGCCATCACCTTGAACGGCAGGACTCTTGCCGTGGCGCCCGCGCGCAGGCGGTTCGCATGGTCGATGTGGGTCGCCCCCGCCAAGATCGCAGTGACGAGCGTGAGCACCTTGCGTCCCGGAAGGGCACCTCCAACCCGGCCGGTGAGGCGCACCATCTGGTTCACGAGCGCTTCGAGACCGAGGCGCACCATGAGCGTGGCCGGCACGAGCAACCCGGCATCTCCGACCAGCGTCGGATCGTCGAAGGTCACCCCGATGCGGTCGAGCGCGCGCGATGATGAGCTCACTGAAAGTGCCTCCTCGATCTGGGTGGAAAGCGGCCTTGGTAACCGCCATTCTCCCAGGTCAGGAGGCCTTTTACGCGGATGCGCGCTGCGCGTCAGGCGTGGTCACTCGGTGGATCGAGGCTAAGGCTTTCTAACCTCCGGTCATCCTGGATCAGAAAGAATTGGACTTCCGGTCTGTGCTGAGGCGGGACAACCCCTACTCCCCGGGCGCTGGCCACAAGCCGCCCTACCCGGCCGGCCGGGACAGAGACCTCGAGGACTTCAGCTCTCTCTGCCAAGCCTGAGTGATGGCACAAGGGTGAACCTATAGTTCGCTTGCCCGAAACGTTGTTTGGGGACAAAGGAGGGCAACCATGCA
>JASHYA010000069.1 GCA_030043315.1 Acidimicrobiales bacterium | reverse complement strand
TTCACGAGGTCCAGGTTGGCGTGCTCGATCCGTCCCGCCTTGTAGGCCCAGTGAGCGACCGCAACCGGAGGCAGCACCATGTGGAGTCCGAGGAGCGGGATCGTCGACATCGGAGCGTCGTCGGTCGGTCGAACCGCCAGCGCGTCGGCGAAGAGGTAGAGCAGGGCCGGCGCTTCGCGCGGCCCGTGGAGGTGGCTGATGGGAAGGTCGAGGTGCATCCCGACGACGTGCCCGACGAGCGCGCGTTCGCCGGCGAAACCCGTCGGAACGATCTGGAGGGACACGGCTTCTGCCGCGTGGCCCAGCTGGGCTGCGGCACGCCCTCCGGCGGTCGCCCCGGCGCCGGCTTCTCGCCGTAGATCGCCCAGGACACGCTGGCGCAGACCCGGGGGGTTGTCAGATGGCGAGGAAGATGGTGAACCGGTCTCGGCGCCCGACGGCCCGGCCGGAGCCACGTCGCCCCCGGTCGAGACCGGAGCCCCCTCTACCCCTTCGTCCTTCACCGCTTTCCCCTCACCTCAAAGGTCCTCCGTGCTCAGTTCGATGCCAAAGCCCCGAGTCCGACCCGTCCAGGCGCACGACGGATCGCGGTCTTCACCCCTCGAGAGGCAATCTACGACGACCCCGCCCGAGACGGGGGACCGGCTCCGCGCCGTGACGATCGGCGATAGATGCACCGGCCGGTTGACAAGCGGTCACACCGGACGCAGAATCGTCACGTGGCTGTAACCGAGTTTGCCGTATGGTCAACATACGGACGACAGCTCGTCATACAAGAAGGACACGTGTTCGGGGAAGCGGAGTTCGCCCCCAGGCCACGCGTGCCCACGGTCTAGAGGAGAAGGAGGGGCCATGCGAAGTTCCCGTTGGTTCGTGGGCGGCGCGGTCGTCGCGAGCGTCGGCCTGGCGACGGCACTCGCTGTGCCGCCAGCGGTCGGGGCGTCACGGGCGTCACGCTCGAGCACACCGGTGATCTCCTATAAGTCCTTCACCAGGACATTCTCCGTCATGAAGAAGTTGGCGGGGATCGCCAAGGCGGGGCACGGGAAGATCGCGGCGATCCTGCCCACAACGACGAGCTCGACCCGCTACGTCGAGTTCGACGCGCCGTATCTGAAGAAGGCGATGAGTGAAGCTGGGGTGAAAAAGTCGACACAGATCGTGCAGAACGCGCTGGGCACAACCGCCCGGCAGCTCTCTGACGCCGAGACCGACATCACGGACGGAGCGTCCGTGCTCCTCGTCGACCCGCTCACAGCAGGTACCGGTGCGGCAATCGAGGCGTACGCCAACGATCACGGCGTTCCGGTCGTCGACTACGACCGCCTCACGCTTGGAGGCAGCCGCAAGTACTACGTCAGCTTCACAAACGTGAGAGTTGGAAAGCTGCTCGGCGAAGGACTCGTGAGCTGCATCGGCGCATGGCACGTGAAGAGCCCCAAGGTTCTCGTGATGCACGGAGCGGTGACGGACAACAACGCCACGCTGTTCGCCGAGGGCTACAACTACATCCTTGACCCGTACTTCTCCAAGGGCACGTACAAGCTCGTTGAGAGGACGGCCGGCACCTGGACACCTCCCGTGCAGGCCAGCGAGTTCGAGGCGGCGTTCACCGCGCATCCGACAATCAACGCCGTGCTGATCCCGAACGACGAGACGGGCGCACCGATCATCACATACCTGAAGAGCAAGGGGATCAAGCCACGTACGTTCCCGACCACGGGTCAGGACGCGACGCTGACCGGGCTCCACAACGTGCTCTCCGGCTACCAGTGCGGGACCGTCTACAAGCCGATCTACCTCGAGGCTGAGGGTGCGGTCACCCTGGCGCTCTACCTCCGTGCGGGCAAGACCCCGCCGCACTCGCTCGTGAACGGCAAGGTCGAGGACGTCAACGAGCACATCGAGGTGACATCCGTCCTCTTCACACCCGAGTGGGTCACCACGAAGAACATGAAGACAACGATCGTGAAGGACAACTTCGTCCCGACGAAGACACTTTGTGAGGGGTCCTACGCGGCAGAGTGCAAGGCAGCCGGGATCACGCCCTGACGCCAGGCTGTTGACGGTTGTGCGGTCGGCCCCGTCTCCGGCTCGTAAGGGCCGGGACGGGGCCGATTCGTCTGCCGGATGAAGCCCGGGGCGAATGCTGGAATGATGGGCGACGGAGACGGCGCACGGAGGGCACCGATGAGTGACGTGCAGGAAGCAGTTGCCGCGGTGGAGTCCGACGGTCCGACAGCGCCAGCGCCCCTCCTATCGCTGCGGGGCGTGTCCAAATCGTTCGGTCCTGTCCGTGCCCTGACGAAGGTCGACCTCGACGTCCCAGCCGGACAGGTCACGGCGCTCGCCGGAGACAACGGTGCGGGAAAGTCGACCCTGATCAAGACGGTGTCCGGACTGTGGGAACCGGACGAGGGAGACATCCTCTGGGACGGGCGGCACGTGCGGATGCACGGACCTCGCGACGCGGAGGCGCTCGGGATCACGACCATCTACCAGGACCTCGCGCTCTGCGACAACCTCGACATCGTGCAGAACATGTTCCTCGGGCACGAGCGGCTCCGCCGAGGCCTTCTCGATGAGGGGTCGATGGAGAGGTCGGCGCGTGAGACGCTCGAGAGCCTGCACGTGACGACGGTGCGTTCGGTACGCCAGCAGGTTGGTTCGCTGTCAGGTGGGCAGCGTCAGTCCGTCGCCGTCGCCAAGGCGGTAATGAGCCGGTCGAGGCTCCTCATCATGGACGAGCCGACCGCAGCGCTCGGGGTGGCGCAGACCACCATGGTGCTCGAGCTGATCACCCGTCTGGCGCGTCAGGGGATCGGGGTCATCGTGATCTCCCACAACCTGAACGACGTCTTCGAGGTAGCGGACCGGATCGCCGTGCTCTACCTGGGTGGGCTGGTCGCTGTGGTTCCCAAGGAGGAGTTCGATCGGGCGAGCATCGTGGAGTACATGACGACCGGCACGTTGGAGCGCCAACCCGGCCGTGAGACGGGTGGCACGCCCGCAAACGCGGGGGGTCGTAATTGACTGTGCTCAAGGGAGGCGGATCCGAGGAGAAGAGCGGCCTCGCGGTGGACTCCCGCGGTCACGAGGTCGGATCACCGGAAGAACAGCCACCGGCGGTCGCGACATCCTCTCTGGAGGTCGTCGGGTCTCTTCGAGAGTATGCGAACTCTCTCGGAAGTCGACTGAAGAGCGGTGAGACCGGGATTCTCCCGGTCCTCGGCGCTCTGGTCGTCATCGCGATCATCTTCCAGATAGAGACATCGAAGTACCTCTCCGGCGGCGACATCGTGAACATCCTCGCCTACGCGTCGATCTACGTCATGTTCGGAATGGCAGAGACGTTCGCCCTCCTCCTGAGCGAGATCGACCTGTCCATTGCCTCGGTCGGATTCGTCGGCGCCATGGTCATGACCGAGATCATGACCTACCCCAACAACTGGCCGTGGTGGGTCGCGGTGCTCATCGCGATGGGAGTCTGCACGGTGATCGGCATCATTCAGGGCACGATCATCACGCGGCTCCGCATCCCGTCCTTTGTCGTGACGCTGGCAGGGTTCTTGGGGTGGTACGGGTTCCTCATCTTCATCACCGACATCGACAGGTCGGCGTTGGGTGGCGTCCTGGAGATCCCCTCCTCGAACGCGATCTGGGGCATGGTCAGCAAGCAGATGTCACCGGCTGCGGGCTGGATCGTCATGGCCGTTGCAGTGGCAGCCTTCGGTGTGTACACGTGGGGTCGGGACGCCCGGCGACGGTCCCAGAGGCTCAGCGCGCCGCCACGCAGCATCACCGCCCTCGTCATCGCGGGTGTCGCCGCGGTGGGCGTGCTCCTCGTGATCGTCTGCAACTTCAACCGGGGAACGGCCATCCAACCGGAGAAGGGCATGCCGTACTTCGTCCCGGTCGTCGTGGTGATCGTGGTCGCGTGGACGATCCTGTGCGGTCGAACGCGCTTTGGGCGGTACATCTACGCCATCGGTGCCAATCCCGAGGCAGCCAGGCGCGCGGGCGTCAACGTGGCCAGGGTCCGGACCGCAGGGTTTGCGATGTGCAGCCTGACGGCTTGTTTCGCCGGCATCCTCTACGCATCTCGCGAGGGCTCGATGAGTATCACCGTCACAGTAGGGAGCTTCACGCTCCTAGGCGTCGCCGCGGCGGTGATCGGCGGCACCAGCCTCTTCGGCGGCAAGGGGAAGCCCGGCTATGCGGTGATCGGCGGCATCACCGTGGCCGCGATGTACTGGGGCCTCTACCTGCTCGCCATCAGCGCCGACGGTACCGACATGGCGATCGCCGTGTTGCTCGTGGCCGCCGCCGCTGTGGACACGGTGATCCGGCGCCGTCGCTCGACCTCGGCCGTGTAGTCGCTCTGCGCCGGTCGGCGATCGGCCATCGCGCCGAACACGCCGTACCGCGCTTGTTACGCGGTCTCACCCGCTCGGCGGAGGAACTCCAACGAGCGCTGCAGCACCAGGCCGGCCGCGTCCGCGTCGTAAGAAGGTAGCGAGTTGTCAGTGAACAGGTGCTGGTCACCCGAGTAGACGAAGAGCCGTGCGATCTCGGGCCCGACGGTCTCCACCAGCTCACGAGCCGCGTCGATATCCCCCTCGAGCCCGAAGAACGGGTCCCGGTCCATGCCGTGGATCTGCACCGGGACGTCCTCAGGCCACGGTCCGAAGGTCCACGCGCCGGTGATAGGGATGCACGCCTCGTACAGCAGCGCGCCACGTGCGCCGGGCCGGGTCTGGGCGAAGCGCTGGGCGGTGGCTGCGCCGAGCGAGAAACCCGCGTAGACGAGAGCCGGGGGCAAGGCGGCCACCGACTCGTCGGCGCGCCCGGTGAGCGTCTCCTCTCCGATGCGCTCCACGAACTCCCGGCCCTCGTCGATGCTCTCGGCTCGATGTCCCGCGTAGAGGTCCGGAGTGTGGACTACGTGGCCCCCCGCTCTCAGGTCGTCGGCGAACGCCCGCACGCCGTCGGTGAGCCCGAGGATGTGATGGAACACCACGACCTCGGTCATCTCTCGTCCCCG
>JASHYA010000068.1 GCA_030043315.1 Acidimicrobiales bacterium | reverse complement strand
CCCCACTCCTCGGGGGTGACCGTGCGCGAAACGATCGGGACGACCTCTTCTTCTTCCTCGGTGAGGTGGCCGTCCAGCTCGTCCATGAGCGCCCGGCAGGCCGCCTCCAGCGCATCGCCGTCCACCCTCGACCCGGACTCCCCGAACCGCTCGGCCGCGAGCTCGGCCGCCTCGAGCCGCGAGACCACCTCGACGTGCTGGACCTCCATCCGGGAGAAGAGGCCGCGCTCCTCGGGGACCCGCTCGGCGAGGAGCGGGTACAGCAGGAGGTCTTCCCCGTCGTGGTGCGCACGGAGGAGCCACAGCACGTCGGCGAGGTAGTCGGCGAAGCACGCCGCCTTCTCCGTCTCGCCGTCGTCCACCGCGGCGATCTGGTCCGGTGCGTCCTCGAGGGCGCGGCGGAAGACGTCGTGGACGCACTTCATGTCGCGCGTGTCGGTCAGCGGTCGTGTCTCGGACATCGGCACCACCTCCTCGCCGGAAGCGATCGACGCGGACCACGGTGCAGCCGCCCACACCTCCGCAGGGACCACGGTACTGCGGGCTCGTGGAAGGCGGCGGGTGATCAGGGACCTCGGCGCAGAGCAGCCCGGAACCCGGGGCGCGTCGCAGGCGCGCTTGCGTACGGACTGCAACCATCCGATAATCGCCACAGGGGCGGACCGACCGAGGGGCAGCGGGGCAGAGGCGGACAAGGCGGACGGAGCGGACGGAGCGGGTCGACCCGGGCCGACCCGGGCCGAGACAGACCACGGACCGGACCGACCCGGGGCCGGCCCCGACCGAGACAGACCGAGCAACACAGGCAGGGCGGCGTCGCGCGGCGTCGCCCGGAGGGGGGCACGATGGCTGGCACTGACGGAGGAACTGAGCTGCGGTTCGACCCGCCCGGTCCCGGGAGCTGGACGCTCGACGGCGTCCACTTCCCCCGTCCGGTGACGAGGTACTTCGCCGAGACGCACCGCGACCCGCACGAAGTCGGCACCGTCGACTTCGCCCGCTACTTCGGGACGTTGCTCGGCGCGCTGAAGATCGACTACGTGAACGGGTTCTGCTACATCCAGGTCGTGCCCGCCGCGGAGGAGGAAATCCCCCAACGGATCGCACGCGCCGAAGAGGTCTTCTCCGGAAAGCTCTGGCGGGAGCAGCTCAGGGAATGGGAGGAGGAGCGGAAGCCGGCGTCGATCGCGGCCCACCGGGCGATCCAGGCGGTCGATCCCGACGCGCTCAACGACGAGGAGCTCGCCGCGTACCTCGTGCGGTGTCGCGACCACCACGCGGCCATGGTCACCCAGCACATGCGGTTCTCGGGCTCCGCGATCGTGCCGACCGCGGACTTCGTGGTGCGCGCCGGGGAGTGGGCGGGCCGCTCGCCGGCCGAGCTGCTGGTCCTCACCGCCGGCACCGCACCGGTCTCGGCGGGGAGCTCCGACGAGCTCGAGCAGCTGCTCGTCGCCCTCCGGGCCGACCCCACCGCGCGCAAGCTCCTCGAGTCGGACGGCGACGCCCGCGAGGTGCTGGACGAGCTCCGGGCCCTTCCAGGGGACGCAGGCACCGCGGTGTCGGCCTACCTCGACCTCGTCGGCTTCCGCCCCCTCGACGGCTTCGACATCTCCGAGGCCTCCGCACTCGAGCTCCCCGACACGCTCCTGCGTGCGATCCGTGGCGCGGTCGCCGATGAGGACCGCGGCACCACCGGCGGCACCACCGCCGGCACCGGCGACGCCGACGACAGGATCGCAGAGGTCCGTCGCAGCGTCCCCGAGGAGCACCGCGCCGAGTTCGACGAGCTGCTCGCCGAGGCGCGGCTCACCCACCACCTGCGCGACGAGCGCGGGATCTACAGCGACATCTGGGCGTCGGGCCTCATGCGCAGGGCGGCCCTCGCGGCCGGACGGCGCGTGGCCGGCAGGGGGCGGATCCACGAGCCCGAGCACATGGTCGACGCCGGGCTCGACGAGATGGTCTCGCTCGTGACGACCTCTGCGGGGCCCTCGGCGGACGAGCTCGCGCGGCGCGCGCAGTACCGCGCGACCCACAGCGCCAAGGACGCACCGCCGCTGCTCGGGCCGCCACCCGAACCCCCGCCGGACCTCTCGGGCCTTCCCCCCGCGGCCGCCAGGGTGATGCTCGCGCTCGGTCTCGCGATGGAGATGATGTTCGGCGCCGCCGAGGCGCCGCACGAGGCGAGCCTCCTGCGCGGGCTCGCGGCGAGCCCGGGCGTCTACGAGGGCCCGGCGCGGCTCGTCGCGGGCACGTCCGAGTTCAGCCGGATCCTCCAGGGCGACGTCCTGGTCACCCGCGCGACGTCGGAGGCCTTCAACATCCTGCTCCCCCTCCTCGGCGCGATCGTCACCGACCAAGGGGGGCTCCTCTCCCACTCGGCGATCGTGGCGCGCGAGTACGGCATCCCCGGGGTCGTGGGCACGCGTGAGGCCACCGATCGCATCCCCGACGGCGCGCGCGTCCGGGTGGACGGGGGCACCGGGGAGGTGACCGTCCTCGGATGAGCCGTGTCGTGCCGCTGGCGGAGGCCAAGGAGACGGCCCTCTTCGGCTCGAAGGCGGTCGGGCTCGGTGAGGCACTTCGCGCGGGGCTCCCCGTCCCCGACGGGATCGCGCTCTCCGGCGACGCGGTCGAGAAGGTCGCGACGAACGACGCGTCGGCGATCGAAGAGGTGGCCAAGGCCGCCGAGGCCCTCGTCCCGCCACTGGCCGTCCGGTCGTCCGCCGCCGACGAGGACGGCGCGGAGGCGAGCTTCGCCGGGCAGCACGTCACGCTGCTGAACGTCGCCTCGCT
>JASHYA010000067.1 GCA_030043315.1 Acidimicrobiales bacterium | reverse complement strand
GCAGGTCGGCGTCGACCGGTTGCGCTCCGTGTACGGGGCGCTGACCCAGGGGATCGGGTTCGCGCTCCTCGCGGGGTTCCTTGCGATCGGGATCTCGGAGGTCGAGAGCCATACGCTCACCATCGGCGGTCTCGTCGCCTGCGTCACGCTCGTCGCGTTGGCCACCGCGCCGATGCAGGAGCTCGTGGTCGTGGCCGACAGCTTCCAGCAGGCCCGAACCCTCACGGAGCGCGCGCAGGACGTCTTCGACACCGAGCCGGAGCAGGGCGAGGACCGCTCGCGTCTCCTGCCGGTCCCAACGATCTCCGGTCACGTGACGATGAAGGACGTCACCTTCGCGTACGGAGAGGACTCGCCGCCGGTGCTCGACTCGATCTCGGTCGACATCCCCGCGGGAACGACGGTCGCCGTCGTGGGGCGGAGCGGGTCGGGGAAGACGACCCTCGCGCGTTGTGTCGCCGCCCTGGTGACGCCGACGTCGGGCACGGTGAGCTACGACGGGGTCGACGCGGTCCGGCTCGACCACCGCCAGCTGCGAAGCCACATCGGCCTCGTGCTCCAGGAGACGTACC
Source organism: Acidimicrobiales bacterium (assembly GCA_030043315.1). Classification (GTDB taxonomy): domain Bacteria; phylum Actinomycetota; class Acidimicrobiia; order Acidimicrobiales; family RAAP-2; genus JAJYVT01. The sequence continues at coordinate 5,172 of JASHYA010000067.1, read as the reverse complement.
TGTTCTCCGACACGATCGAGGCCAACATCGCCTTCGGCTCGTCGCTCGACCCGGCCCTCGTGCGCGAGTCGGCGCAGCTCGCCAACGCGGCCGACTTCATCGAACGGCTCCCGCTCGGCTACGAGACGAAGGTGGGGGAGTCGGGGCTCTCCCTCTCCGGCGGCCAGCGCCAGCGTCTGGCGATCGCCCGCGCGCTCTACCGCCGGCCGGCCCTGCTCGTCCTCGACGAAGCCACGAGCGCCCTGGACGCCGAGTCCGAGCGTGCCATCCAGGAGAACCTGGGCCGCCTCCTCGGGGACCGCACGGCGATCATCATCGCCCACCGCCTCTCGACCGTCCGCCACGCCGACCTGATCCTCGTGCTCGATCGCGGCCGCCTCGTCGAGCAGGGGACCCATGACGAGCTGGTCGCCCGACGAGGCCTGTATTTTCTTCTGACCGCCCAGCAGCTCGATCTCTGATCTGAGCCCTGCCCGACCTGAGGAACACTCCTGTATGAACGTCTTTTTCTTCGGCTGCCGTGGCTCCACGCCGGTATCGGGCGCCGAGTACCAGCGGTACGGCACCGCGACGTCGTGTGTCGGCGTCGGGAACGGGAACGCGACCGGCTACGCGGACGCGGCGGCCAGGGGTGAGGCGCCCCACCTCGTCCTCGACGCCGGCACCGGCTTCATCAACCTCGAGCGCGTCCTCGCTGGGAAGCCCTTCTGCGGCACCGTGTGCATCACCCACCTCCATTGGGACCACACCCACGGGCTCCCGTTCCTCCGGGAGGCCTACATGCCCGGGCACCGCGTCGACATCCGCATCCCTGGGCAGGGCGACTCCGGCGACGCCGAGACGGTCATGAACCGCACGTTCGCGCCCCCGCACTTCCCCGTGCCGATCGGCACACTCGGCGAGTCGTGGTCGGTCACGGGGACCGAACCGGGCACGGTCGAGCTGGAAGGGTTCACCGTCCGTGCCGAGGAGATCCCCCACAAGGGCAGCCGGACCTTCGGCTACCGCGTCTCCGACGGCTCCTCGTCGCTCGCCTACCTGCCGGACCACAAGCCGCTCGCGCTCGGTCCGGGGCCGGCGGGCCTCGGCGAGTACCACCCCGCCGCGCTGGCTCTCGCGGAGGGCGTGGACCTGTTGGTCCACGACTCCCAGCACACCGCCGCCGAGATGCCCGCCCTCGCGTTCTTGGGGCACAGCGCGGTCGAGTACGTGGTGGGGCTCGGCGTCGTTGCGGGGGCGAAGGCCGTCGCACTCTTCCACCACGACCCGCACCGCACGGACGCGCAGATCGACGAGATCGTCGCGGGCCTGGGTGACCCCGGTGTGCGGGTGATCACCGCACGCGAAGGCATGGTCCTCACGCTGCCGCTCGCAGACGAGGCCGAGGCCGAGCCGGTCGTGCCGACGGAGGTCGGCGCGACGGAGGCCGGCGCGCCGAGGGATGCCGGCGCGACGAGGGATGCCGGCGCGACGAGGGATGCCGGCGAGACCGGAGAGCGGTCGAACGGCGCGGCACACCGCGCAGCGCAGCGCCCGTAGGGGCTCGACCACGCGAAGGGGGGCGGCACAACCCTCCGGTACGCTGTGTCGCGTGGACGCCCGCGAGGTACTGCAAGCGATCGAATCGGACCCGGTGCTCCGGGCCGAAGCTCGCCGCGTGATCCTCACCGACGAGCTCCTCGCGCTTCCCGCCCTCGTCCAGGAGAATTCCCGCCAGATCGCCGAGAATTCCCGCCAGATCGCCGACAACTCCCGCCAGATGGCCGACAACTCCCGTCAGATGGCCGCGCTGGTCGCAACTGCGGACCAGCAGCGAGCGGAGCTTGCAGAGCTCAAGTCGATGTTCGCCCGCTTCATGCAGGGTACGAGCGAGGTGCTCGAGCGTATCGAGCGCACCCTCGAGGACCACACCAGGATCCTCGGAGACCACACCAGGATCCTCGGAGACCACACCCGGATGCTCGAGAACCACACGATCCGCCTCGCGCGGATCGAGGTACGGCTGGGCTGACCGCTTCCTGACCTCGCGGGGGACGCTTCCTGCGTCCGAGGCTGGACGGCGGCGGCGACCTCGACCCCGACGGCGCAAGGCGTTCGACCACGTCGCGACATGGCGTGTGCGATGCTGCAACGAGGCAGCCGGTCACACCGGTGAACGTCGAGGAGGGGGAGCTGAGAGTGGACGATCAGACGGGCGACAGTCACGCGGGGCTCGTGGTGATCGGCATGGGCTGTGCCGGGCTCTCGGCCGCGGTCAGCTACCTCGAAGCGTCCGAAGCACGCGGCCGTGACCGCGTGATCGTGCTCGAACGGTCGACCAGCGAGGAGCGCGGCGGCTCGACCCGCTACACGAGCTCGTGGTTCAGGGTCACCGAGGACCGGGAGCTGGATCCCGACTTCGTCACCGACATGGAGTCGTTCTCGGGGGGACTCGCCGATCTCGAGTACTGCCGCACGCTGGCTCGCGAGGTGCCGGACTCGATCGCGTTCCTCGAGCAGCACGGCGTCGAGTACACGTACTTCAAACAGGGGCTCCCGAACGGCAACACGGGCGGCGGTCTCGGGATGCCGGCACGAAGCGGACGCGGCATCGTCGAGGGACTGGCGGCCGTCCTCGAGCAGCACGAACGAGCAGAGCTCCTCTACGAGATGGAGGCGGTCCGCCTGAGCGTCTCGGACGAGGGGCGCGTCGACGGGGTCGCCGTACGGGGACCCGATGGACTGCTCCGCGTCCTCCATGCGCCCGCTGTCGTCATCGCGAGCGGGGGGTTCGAAGGCAATCCGCGCATGCTGACCCAGTACCTCGGCGAGCGAGCGTGCGACATGCCGGTGATCTCACCCGGTACGGGCAACAACCGCGGCGAGGGCATCGTGATGGCGGTCGATGTGGGCGCGGACACCGCCGGGCAGTTCGACATGGCCCACATCGAGCCGACCGACCCGCGCACGACGAAACCCGACGCGGTGATCTACCCGTACACGTACGGGATCGTCGTGAACCGCGACGCCCGGCGCTTCTTCGACGAAGGCAAGGACAGCTTCGACGAGACGTTCGAGGAGCTGGGGTACGAGATCTGGCACAACCAGGGCCAGACCGCCTTCCTGATCGGCGACCAGACCAGCCTGTCGGTCGCCGGGTTCAACGAGTGCGTGTTCAGCGATAAGCCGGCGGTGACCGCGGAGACGCTTCCCGACCTCGCCCGTCAGCTCGGCATCGATCCGGACGCGCTGGTGGAGACCGTCACGCGGTACAACGCGGCGATCGCGCCCGGCGAGCTCGATCCCTACAGGTTCGACGGCAAGCACACCGAGAACCTGGAGCCGCCGAAGTCCAACTGGGCCTTCCCGATCGACTCGCCGCCGTTCATCGCGTACCCGATGACCGGGTCCATCTGCTTCACCTTCGGCGGGTTGCGCACCGACGCGCTCGGTCGGGTGCTGACCCCCTCCGGCAGGCCGATCCCGGGCCTCTACGCGGTCGGGGAGGTCACGGGCGTCTACTACCACAAGTACCCGGTAGGAACGTCCGTGATCCGGGGCGTGACCTTCGGACGGTTGGCCGGAGCGGACGCTGCGGCCGTTGCGGCGGTCGGGGCGGCGGCACAGCCGGTCCGATAGCCGGCCGCGCCGGCGCTGCTGGAGCCCCGCGTGGGCGGCGGGCTTCTTAGACGGCGACCGCCATCGGGGACCGCTCGGCCGACGAGGTCGCGGCCGGCAGCGGCAGCGCGATCTCGACGACCTCGACCTCCCCGTCCGTCGCGGTGACGACGGCCCGTTCGCCGGGCTCGGTGTAGATGGCCGACCACTGCCCGAGACGGTCGGAACCCCGCCGCACCGATCCACCCAGGAAGAAGGCGATGCACCGTTGCCGTCCGTCCCCGACGGCGAGGTCCGCATCTCGGCGCAGCCGGCTCATGCGCAGGGACAGCTCGCGCTCCCCGAAAACGCCCAGCAGCTTCTTCTCCACGCCCGGTGTGCCGGAGGGAAGGTATGCGAAGGCGTCCACGTGCAGGTACACCGGATCCTCGTAGCGGGGGACCGGGTACACCATCGGCCGTCCGGTGGCGTGCTCCCAGACGGCCTGGAAGGCGTCCACTCCCCGTCGCTCACTGTCGGCGAAGTAGAGGCCGTCGCGGAACTGACCCGTCCGACGGAGAAGCTCCGTGGACCTGTTGGCGACCTCCGCGGCGAGGTACCGGCTGCCGCTCGCACCCTCGAACTGGAGGACGACCTGGGTGTTCGGGACCCGGGTCACGCCCTGCGGACCGTAGCGGGTCCCTTCGGGGAAGTAGCCGATCATGCGCTCCCGGATCTCCCTGCCGCGCCCGTAGGTTCCCGCACCTTCCAAACCGATGCGGATCTGGTCGAAGTTGTGGCGATGCCGAGGGCTGCGCATCGTCGTGTCGTGGACCTCCGACAGGGTGAGCTGGACGCCGTCCTGCTCGACGAGCATCTTGAGGTTGATCGCGGTCGCCCGGTGCGGCACACCGTCGACCCACTCGAGGGTGGCCGGATCCGTGAGCTGCATGTTCCTCCCCGTCGGCCAGCCGGTTCGGCGTGCCTCGTCTGCGTCGGCCTTGCTCACAGTAGTGGGCGATGTCGACCACGACTCAAAGCAGTCCTGCCAGCTTGTAGAGCGCCAGCGAGCCCGCGACGGCCACGTTCAAAGTGCGGAAGGAAGGCCCTCGACGATCGCAGGCAGGGCGTCTGTGGTCGACCCGTGCACGACCGCATCGGCCACGTCGTCGAAGGGCGTGCGCTCGGCGTTCACGATGACGACCCGGGCGCCGTGGGACATGGCGAGAGGCACCAGCCCCGCGGCCGGGTAGACGCCGAGGCTGGTCCCTGCGGCGAGCAGCAGGTCGGCCTGCCGTGCCGCCGCCTCGGCACGGGCGAGGTCCGCGGCCACGAGGGACTGGCCGAAGCTGATGGTCGCAGACTTGAGGATGCCGCCGCACGTGCGGCACGACGGGTCGTCCTCGCCGCCGGCCACGCGCTCGAGGGTCGACGCGGCGGGCCCGCGGTCGCCGCAGGCCATGCAGACGACCTCGCGCATCGTGCCGTGGATCTCGACGACGCGGCGGGGGTCGTTGCCGGCGACCTGGTGCAGGCCGTCGATGTTCTGGGTGACGAGGAGGTCGAGCCGGCCCTGCCGCTCGAGCGCGACGAGGG
>JASHYA010000066.1 GCA_030043315.1 Acidimicrobiales bacterium | reverse complement strand
CCGCTAGCGGCCCGACGGCTCCGAGGAGCCTTCGGTCGAGGCCTCGGCCGATGGCTCCGGCAGGAAGGCCGCGCGCCCCCCGCCGTCGAGCACGAGGTACTGGCCGGTCATGTACTCGGCGTCGTCGCTCGCCAGGTAGGCGACCGCGCCGGCGATGTCCTCGGGGCTCCCGACGCGCCCCACCGGGATCCCCTTCCCCCGCCGCTCCAGCTCGGCCTCTTCATCGAGGTCGGGGTCCTCGCTGAGGAAGGACCGGCTCGTGCCCACCGCGCCCGGGGCGACGGCGTTGGCGGTGATGCCCCACCGGGCGACGTCCATCGCCAGCGCCCGCATGAAGCCGAGGACCCCCGCTTTGGAGGCCGAGTAGGCGGTCGAGTAGGCGGCGGCGACGACGCCGGCCATCGAGGAGACGGCGATGATCCGGCCCCACCGCTGCTCGCGCATGACCGGCACGGCTGCCCGCGACATCAGATAGGTGCCCCGCAGGTTGATACGGATGACCTCGTCGAACACCTCGACGGGCACCTGGGCGATCTCCCGGCGGTCGAGGCCCTGAGGAGCCGCGGCGTTGTTGACCAGGATGTCGAGCCGGCCGTGCGCGGCGACTGCGCCGGCGACCATGGCGTCGGCGTCGGCGACCTCGCCGATGTCTCCGGTGACCGAGCTGGCGATGCCACCCGCCGCGGTGATCTCCTCGACGAGGCTGTCGAGTCCCCGCCAACCGCCGTCCTTCGCCCCGAGGATCTCCTGGCGCCGGTTCAGCACTCCGGTCGGCGTGCGGTCGGCCACGACGACTGCCACCCCCGAGGCGGCGAACCGCCGGGCGACCGCCTGACCCACCCCGTCCCGTTTGCCGCAGCCGGTGACGAGGGCGACCCGCCGGCGGTCGCTCACCGCCGGTCCCTCATTCTTCGTGGTCCGACGCTTCGTGGTCCGACGCTTCGTGGTCCGTCGGGTAGGTGAGGTCGATGCGGTCGCCGGGGACCTTCAGCGTGTGCTCGAGGATCGGCACCATCACGCTGGCTGGCACCAGGCACTCCGCGCAGGCCTCGGGGGTGGCCGAGATGACGACCGCAACGCGGTCGCCATCGGTCACCTCGATCTCGTAGCCGTCCGCCTCGAGTGAGGTACGGATGGAGGCCAGTCCTTCCAGGTCGATCACCTCGCCGCTCCTTGTCTCACTGCCGCTCGGTCTCACTGTCTCTCGCCGGGCTCACCGGCGTCGCCCGCTGTCGCCGCCGACCATGGCGCCTCGGCCGCCACGTTCGATCGGGCACGAGGTGTTCGACCACGTGCCGAAGACCCTACAGACGAGCGACATCGCGGCGTTGCGGGCGCCGGTCACCGCGATCGGGACCTGCTCTCGGCTCGGGACGATCGGGGTGAGCGTATCCCGGCTCACCCGCTCCTCGGGGCTGGGTCCCCGTCCGCCCAGGCCGCCTTCGCCGACCGCGTCCTTGCCGACGCGGCGCAGGTCGCTCTCGCTGCGCACGCAGTGTTCGATGAACCAGTCCTTCACGTCCGCCTTCGAGAAACCCTCCTTGGCGAGGAGCTGCGCGTGCTCGGGGCCGAAGACCACGAAGCAGGACTGGTCACGGAAGATGAGCGAGCCGGTCCGCACGATGGTGTCGGCGAAGTCGAAGAGCACCTGCTCGGGATCCGTGGTGTGGCGGTTGTCGACGAACTCGCACGTCCGCAGCAGCGTGGCCGACACCGCGCTCTGACCCTCGGGGACGCCCATCTCCACCGACAGCGGCTCCCACGGGCTCTCCTCTTCGTTCTCCCCGAAGCAGATCGAGAAGCGACCGGGTAGGCCCTGGGTGGCCTGGTCGAACTCGTGCGGTCTGATCCCGAAGGCGTTCCGCACGATCAGGCCGATCGCCCGGGCCACCGTGGCGTTCGGGCGGAACCCCGGGCCGAAGGCCCCCCCGGTGCTGTTGAACCCGAGCTCGGTGCGGACCGGGCCGTTGACGATGATCATCGGCGCCGGTCCGCTCGTGCTCTGCCAGCCGCCGCCCTTCGCGGCCCGGTCGCGCATCACCGCCTCCCAGGCGGCCAGCACCACCGGGAAGTACTCGGGCAGGCAGCCCGCCATGGCGGCGTTCACCGCAGCCAGCTCGACCGTGCACGTACGCCCCAGGTGGTCCATCCTGCCGATCACCTCGTCGGGCGAGCGGTCGGTCTGGTCGAGGAACCGGTCGACCAGCTCGCGAGTCGCCGGGACCAGCGGGAGGCCGTCGGACCATCCCTGCTCGTAGCAGTGCTCGATCGCCGCCTGGGCAGCCTCCGGGTCGAGATCCAACGCCGCGCCGTGCGCCATCAGGCGGCGCCGCGGCGGACGGCGGCATCGACCAGCAGGGAGACCACCTCGTCGGCGACGCCCTCGGCGCGCGCACGGACCTCGTCTCCGGGGAGTCCGGCCATGGGGTGCTCGACCGTGGCGTAGCGGTACCCGGCCGCGCCGCGCACCACGGCCATGGCGTCTGCGGTCGCTTTGAAGGACTCCGTGCAGACCACCGCCGTCGGAGTGCCAAGACGTTCGAGGGCGATGCCGTCCGCCACGGCGGCTGCGCTGCACGAGCCGCAGTCGCCGACCCCGATCACCACCAGCTCCGCCGCGTGGTGCAGCTCCTCGAGCAGCTCGGACGGCGCGTCCACCGTCGCCACGGGCTTCTTGCGCAGCACCACGCTGCCGACTCCGTAGCGCTCGGCCAGCACCTTGCCGAGCTCCTCGACGAAGCGGCCGGCGTTCTGCTTGCCGTTGTCGAGCAGGCCCACCGTCCTGCCGCTCAGGCTCGGCGGACGGTGCGCCAGCTGCATCTCGGCTTCGACCCTCGTCGTCTGCCCGGTCGGGTCCATGATCAAGCTGCCCATCGCTCCTCCTCGATTCAGTGCTCGTGGACGATCACGCCGCGGATGTTCTTGCCGTCCAGCATGTCCTGGTAGCCCTCGTTGATCTCGTCGAGCCGGTAACGCCGGGTGATCAGCTCTTCGAGCTTCATGTCGCCGGACCTGTAGAGACCGAGCAACTTGGGGATGTCGTAGAGCGGGTTGGCGTTCCCGAACAACGCTCCCTGGATGCGCCGGACGTAACCGACGAGCGGGCTCCCCGTCAGGCTCACGGTCTTCTCGTCGGGCGGGCTCACCGAGGTGATCACGACCGTGCCCGCCTTGCCGCACATGGAGACGGCGTTCGAGACGTCAGCCTCGGCGAGGAGGCCGACCGTCAGGATGATCTTGTCGGCCAGCTGCCCTCGCGTGATCTCGACGAGCTTGGCGCGCGCCTCTGTCGGCTCTGCGAAGGCGAGGGTCGCGCCGAAGCGGAGCGCCTGCTCCCGCTTGAAGGGCACCGGGTCGATCGCGATCACGTTCTTGGCCCCGGCGAGACGGGCCCCCTGCACGGCGTTCATCCCCACCCCGCCGGTGCCGAAGATCACCACGGTCTCGCCGACCCGGACATCCGCGGCGTAGACGGCCGAGGCCCAGCCGGTGGTCGCCCCGCAGCCGACCAGGCAGGCGACCTCGAAGGGGACGTCGTCGTCGATCTTGATACAGGAGTACTCGGAGACCACCGAGTACTGGGAGAAAGAGCCGACCACGCAGAAGGCCCCGAAGTCCTCCCCGTTCTGGTGGAACCGGAAGGTCTCGTCCTGCAGGCAGCCCCGCCCCGCGTAGAGGCCCCGGTCGCACAGGTTCTGCCTCCCGGTCGAGCAGTAGCGGCAGTGGCCGCACGCCGGGATGTAGGAGGTCACGATGTGGTCGCCCGGCTGCACCCTCTGCACCGCCGAGCCAACCGCCTCGACGACCCCGGCACCCTCGTGGCCGCCGACGAGGGGCATGCGGATGTGGGAGCCCCCGCTCTCCCGGATGTGCTCGTCGGAGTGGCACATCCCAGAGGCCATGAACCTGACGAGGACCTCGTGGGACTTGGGCCCGTCGAGGTCCAGCTCGGCCAGCTCCCACGGCTTGCCTGCCACCCGGAGGACTGCTGCGGTCGTCTTCATCACTCGGCTCCTTGTCTCGTCCGGCCACGACTCGTCCCCGGCGAACGTCTCGTCAGGCCACCTGGCGTCCGGCCACCTGGCCTGTTCCAGCGGACGGGTCGCGCCGTCACGCCGATGCCTCGTCCGGCGCGACCGTGGAGCCGACGGCCGTGAGGTCGCGGTCGTCATTTCCGGGAAGCGGGAAGTGGCACGCGACGAAATGGTCCTTGCGCAGCTCCCTGAGCTCAGGCACCTCCTCGGCGCAACGGGCTTGTGCCAAGGGGCAGCGGGTACGGAAGCGGCACCCGCTCGGCGGATCGAGGGGGGAGGGGAGCTCCCCGCTGATGACGTCTTCGGACTGCACCCTGCCGATCTCGGGGTCCGGGTCCGGGACCGACTTCAGCAACGCGAGCGTGTAGGGGTGGAGCGGCTCGGTGTAGAGACTGTCGGACGGCCCGATCTCACAGAACTTGCCGAGGTACATCACGACCACCCGGTCGCTGACCTGCTTGACGAGAGCGAGGTCGTGGGCGATGAACAGGTAGGCGAGCCCGAGCTCCTGCCGGAGCTTCTCGAACAGGTTGAGCACCTGGGCCTGCACCAGCACGTCGAGCGACGAGACGGGCTCGTCGCAGATCACGAGCTGCGGGTTGAGCGCGATCGCCCTGGCGATCGCAACCCGCTGCGCCTGCCCCCCCGACAACTGACCCGGACGCCGGTCACCGTGCACCTCGGGGTCGAGACCGACCAGCTCCAGGAGCTCGGCCACCCGCGCCTTGCGCTGTGACCGACTGCCCAGCCCGTACGCCACGAGCGGCTCCGCGACGATGTCGCTCACCTTCCACTTCGGGTCGAGCGACCCGTAGGGGTCCTGGAAGACCATCTGCATGTGGCGCCGGAGACGTTCCATCTGCCGGCGCTGGAGCCCCACGAGGTTGATGCCGTCGAAGATCACCTCGCCGGACTTCGGCGACGGCGCCTGGATGATGGAGCGGGCGAGCGTGGACTTGCCCGAGCCGGTCTCGCCCACCACTCCGAGTGACTCTCCTGCGTGCAGCGTGAAGGAGACGTCCGACACCGCCTGGAGCATGCCGCCCTTCACACCCCCTGCGTTGCGGATCGGGAACTCCTGCACCAGGTTGCGCACCTCGAGAAGGGGCTTCTCCCCGTTCGGTGCGCCGGCGGGCGCCGTGCCCGACAACGTGGCCGTACCGCCGGACGTGCCCGAGCCGTTGAGGGTCATCGGCTGGCCCTCCCGCCGCACCCGGCCACCGTCACCCTCATCGGACGGTGCCCCAGCGCCTCCGCATCGCCTCGCCGAGCATGTTGAGGGCGATGACGGTCGCGAGCAGCACGATGGAGGGGATGAGCAGCAGCGACGGCCGGGTCGACATTGTCTGCGCGCCGGTCGCGATCATGTTGCCCCAACTGGGTCCCGGCAAAGGGATCCCGTAGCCGAAGAAGCTGACGGTCGCCTCGATGATGACGACGACACCGGCACCGAGGACGGCGAAGGTGAGCAGTGACGTCATGATGTTCGGGACGACGTGGCGCAACGCGATCCTCCATCGTTTCGATCCGGACAGCTCTGCCGCGACGATGTAGGTCTGCTCCCGGACGGTCACGGCGCCCGCCCGCGAGACTCGGGCGAAGATCGGGATCCCGACCACGGAGAGGGCCCAGATGAGGGTGCCCTCGCTCGCGCCAAGGCCGAGGACGATGACGACGACCAAGATGATGGCCGGGAAGGCGATGATCACGTCGAGGATCCGCATCATGATCGTCTCGGTGAACCCCCGCAGCATGGCAGCCGTCACGCCGATGGTGCCGCCGACCACGAGCCCGATGCCCTGGACCGCGAAGATGATCTCGAAGGACGTCCTGCCGCCGTAGATCAGTCGGGACATGATGTCGTTGCCGACGACTGTGGTCCCGAGGATGTGCCCCGGCGAGCCGACGGGCAGGCCGGCTGTCAGGATGTTGCCGCCGACCGGCGGGGGGATCTTGTAGAGGTACGGCCAGACGAAGCAGATGAACAGCATCGCGAGCAGGAACCCGCCCGGGATGTAGATGTCGAGCGAGTGGACCCAGCCACGGCCGCGTGGTGACGGAACCTCGGCGAGGACGGGCGCCCCCTGGGCCGACGACGTCGTCTCGGTCTCAGACAGCAGAGCGGCCATAGCGGACCCTCGGGTCGATGACGCCGTAGGTGAGGTCGGTGAGCAGGTTCACGACCACGACGATGCCGGCGAAGACGAGGACGATGCCCTGCACGACCGGGGTGTTCCGGTCGCTGACCCCGGCGAGAAGCTGGTAGCCGAGACCCGGAAGGCCGAAGATCTCCTCGACGATGACGGTGTAGGCGAACAGCTGCGCCACATTCAGCCCGACGATGGTGACGAAGCTGATCAGCGAATTCCTGAACGCGTGCCGGGTGAGGATGTACCAGGAGCCGAAGCCCTTGGCGCGGGCGGTGACCACGTAGTCCTGCGACTCCATCTGCTCGATGAGGTCGGCGCGCAGCAGCCGGATGTAGAACCCGGCGAACGGCAGCGCGATGGTGAACGCCGGCAGCGTGAAGTCCTGGAGGTTCGCCCCGATGTTCTGGGTGATCGGCGTGTAGCCGAGGGCCGGGAAGAGCTTCCAGATCACGGCGAACACGAGCACGAAGAGGAGGCCGAGGACGAATTGGGGGATCGAGAGGAAGCCCATCGACAGGATCATCGTGATCCTGTCGACGATCCCTCCGGGTCGGCGCGCGCAGAGCATCGCCAGCGGAATGGTGATGAGCAGCATCACGATCGAGGTGTAGACGATGAGCTCGAAGGTGATCGGAAGGTGTTGGCCGATGATCTGGGCGACCGGCTGTGTGTTCTGCAGCGAGGCGCCCAGGTGTCCGTGGAAGACGCCGACAAGCCACTGCCAGTAGCGCACGAAGAAGGGCTCGTTCAGGTGGAGCTTGATGGAGAGCTGATGGATCTCCTGGGGGGTGGCGTCCGCTCCGAGCAAGGCTGACGCGGCGTCGCCCGGGAGGAGGTTCAGGAAGACGGCGGTCAGGAAGGTCACCCCGATCATGACCGGGATGGCGATCAGGATGCGACGGACGGCGAGCCGCAGGGTGGGGGACGAGATGAAGGCCGCCCACCACCGCAGGCCACCTCGATCCTCTTGCTGCTCGCCCGCTGCCTCGGGTTCCCCCATTGACGTGGGGGGCGTGACCACCGACGTGCTCAACGCGACCTACCGTGCCGTCGCACCCTGGGTTCTCGCATGCCCGCCTTCACGAGCCCGGAAGCGGCGGACGCGCCAGCGGGTTCGCTCGGTCGCACCGGCGTCGCGACCCTCCGAGCTCTTCTCGTCGTCTCGACCTCGCCGTGTCGCGGACCCGAGCGCGGGCTAGGAGTTGTCCTGGTTGGCGTGGCCACACAGTATCGCCGGTTCGACGTGGGCCGCGGCCCGCTCGAGCCGAACGATCGAGGCTGGGTCGCTCGGGAGCACCGGTCTTCCGGCACTCCCGAACGACCCCCGAGCAGCGGGCGGCCGCGGCACGCCCGATCCTCACCTCGTACCGATCGTTCGGTCGCTCGGCTTGATCTGTGTTGTTGTTCTTGCCGTACCGCTCGTTCGGTCAGCGTCTAGGAGTTGTTGTAGCCGTACTGCCACAGGATCGCCGGCACCACGTCCGCGGCCGCCAGCGGGGTCGACAGGCCGGGTGCTCCGGCGCCGTGGATCACCGTGTCGTAGCCGTTGATCGGGAAGAGGAACGGCCCCCACGCGTTCTTCGCGATCATCTCGGCCACCTCGTCGTAGTACTTCGCCCGCTTGGAGTTTGTCGTCGTCCCCGCGGCGTCGGCGATCAACGCGTCGAGCGCTGTGCTGTGCACGCCCGTGAAGGGAGAGTGCGATGTGAAGCGGAAGGCCACGCCGACGCCGGTTCCCGGTGTGTAGGCGCCTGCCGTCTGCAGGGCGATCTGCCACTTCTTGCCCTCGAACGCCGCCACGAGCGCGGTCAGTGTGTACTCCTTCAGCGTCACCTTCATCCCGGCGGCCTCGTACATCGACTGCAGCGCCTCGTCCATCTCCTCGGCCTGGGTGTTCTCGATCGTGAAGAGTGTGAAGGACAGTCCACCCAGCTTCTTCACGATGGCCTTGGCCTTCTTGAGTGTGTAGCCGAGGTAGCCCGGCACCGTCTTCTCGTAGAACAGGCCGCCGGGCGCCTCGAACGACTCACCCACGGGGGTCTCGCCGCCGAACAGCTTGTCATCGAGCAGCTTGGAGTCCGTCGCGTAGTAGATCGCCTTGCGCGCTGTGAGGTTTGTGAACGGCTTGATCGACGTGTTCAGTTGGATGTCGTACGGCGAGGTCGAGGGCTCGCTCGTCAGGGTGAAGTGCGACCCGAACGACTTCGCCAGCGAGGGCGACGAGATGTCCTCGAACGCCTGACCGGTCCCTGCGAGCATCGCCTCGTAGGCCGCCTCTGTGTTGGCCACCGACTTGAAGGTCAAGGAGTTGAGGTAGGGAAGCCCCTTCTGCCAGTAGAGCGGGTTCTTCTTCAGCACCAGCACCGAGCTCGGCGTGTCGCTCACGACCTCGAAGGGGCCGGCGCCGACCGGGGTGATGGCGTACTTCGCCGCCTTCTCCTTGGCGAGCGCTCCGGGGGCCACGATCCAGTTGAAGATGTCCCCCTGCAACGCGTTGATGAACGACGCGTCGACGTATTGCAGCGTGAGTGAGACTCCGCCGGGGATCACCTTCACGATCGGCTTCGCCGTCTGGTCGAAGGTTGGCTTGCACGAGCAGCTGGTTGTGAGGTCGGCCTTCCAGTCGGCGGCCACCGCTGTGGGCGTGAACGCCTCGCCGTCGGAGAACTTCACACCCTTTCGGATGAAGACCTCGATCGTCTTTGTGTGGTTCGTGAACTTGTACCCGGTCGCGAGGTCGTCGATGGTCGTGCCGTTAGGGCCGAGCTCGAACAGCTCGCCGAAGATGGCGTTCATCATGCTGAGGTCCGCCGCGCCGTCGGTGTCGGTCTCCGGGTCGAGGCCAGGCCAGCTCCCCTCGTAGCCGGTCCACTCGAGCACCGTCATCGAGCCGCCCTCCTTGGGCTGGACGCCGTCGCAGTACGGGCAGGGCGGCGCGGACGTTCTCGCGTGCGCTGCGGACGCATGCGATGCGGCATCGTGCGTGGCGACCTTCGAGCGCGCGGCGGAGGCCATTCCGCCGGTGGCGACGAGCGCCAACACCATCGCCACCACGAGCGATCCCGTGCCCGCGCCGACGAACAGTCGCCAGCGCTTGCGTCCAACGCCCTCTTTTACAGAGTGCTCTTTCACTTGGTTACCCCCTTGTGTCTCACTGAACTACCGCCTGGTCCCTTCCTTACTTCTGCCCCATGTCGACTTCCTTCGATGGACTCGATGGACTCGATGGACCCCACCGGAGATCTTTGTCGGTCCGGCCTGCACCGCGTACCGCGGCGGGGCCGGCGACGAACTGGCTCAGTCGTCGTAGACGATGACGCCCCGGATGTTCTTCCCGTCCAGCATGTCCTGGTACCCCTCGTTGACCTCGTCCAGCTTGTAGCGCCTCGTGACGAGCTCGTTCAGCATCAAGTCGCCGTTCTCCCAGAGCGAGAGCAGTCGCGGGATGTCGTAGAGGGGGTTGGACGAGCCGAAGATGGTGCCCTGGATCCGCTTCTGCCAGCCCGTGATGGCGGCGCTGTTCTGGACGATGGTCATCTCGCCCTGCTTGGGAATCCCGGTGATGGTGATCGTGCCGCCCTTGCCGACGATCTTGATCCCCCGGTCGACGACGTCGGCCGTCATGACACCCACGGTCAAGATGGCGTGGTCGGCCCCCTGGCCCCAGGTGACCTCGGTGACGTAGTCCTGCGCCTCGTCGGGGTCGGTGAAGGTGCGCGTGGCACCGACCTTCTCGGCCATCTCCAGCTTGAAAGGGACCGGATCGACCGCGACGAGGTGCTTGGCTCCGGCGAAGCGAGCGCCCTGGACCGCGTTGATGCCGACACCGCCGATGCCGAAGACGACGACGACGTCGCCGGCGCGCACCTGCGAGGCGTAGACCGCCGAGCCCCACCCGGTGGTGACCCCACAGCCGACCAGCGCTGCCACGTCGAAGGGGAGCCAGTCGTGGATCTTGGTCACCGACCACTCGGAGAGTACGGCGTACTCCGAGAAGGTGCCGAGCACGCACATCCCGCCGACGTCCTCGCCGTTCTCGTGGAACCGGAACGTCTGATCGGGCAGGCAGCCGATGCCGGCGAACAGGCCGCGGT
>JASHYA010000065.1 GCA_030043315.1 Acidimicrobiales bacterium | reverse complement strand
GCATCGTACCGGCGGGAGGCCCTCGCACCGGCAGGAGAGGATCAGCCTGTGGCCGGCGTGAGGTCCAGTCGTCAGTCGGAGGAGCCGCTTCCGGCGAGCTCCATCGGCGGAGGCTCGACGCCTTCGACGGACCGGAAGACGAGATGGGGGCCGTCCTGCCCGTCACCGGGCTCGGGGTCGACGTCCACGACGATGGTCTCGCCGACGCGGAAGTCCTTCCACAGGATCCGCTCGGAGAGCGGATCCTCGACGAGCTGCTGGATGGCACGGCGCAGCGGTCGGGCACCGAGCTGCGGGTCGTAGCCCCTCTCGGCGAGAAGTGCACGTGCGGCCCCGGTCAGCTCGAGCCCGAGCCCTTGGCCCGCGAGCTGCTCCCGGGTCCGGTTGACCATGAGGTCCACGATCTCCATGACCTCTTCCCTGCTGAGCTCGTGGAAGACGATGATCTCGTCGATCCGGTTCAGGAACTCAGGCCGGAAGTGCGCCTTCAGCGCGTCGTGGACCTTGGCCTTCATCTTCTCGTAGGTGACGGCCTCCGACGTCTTCTGGAAGCCGACCGACGCCTTGCGGAGGTCCGCGGTCCCGAGGTTGGACGTCATGATCAGCACCGTGTTCTTGAAGTCGACGGACCGCCCCTGCGCGTCGGTCAGCCGCCCGTCCTCGAGGATCTGGAGCAACGCGTTGAACACGTCCGGGTGTGCCTTCTCCACCTCGTCGAAGAGGACCACGGAGAACGGCTTGCGCCGCACCGCCTCCGTCAGCTGGCCGCCCTCCTCGTAGCCGACGTACCCCGGAGGTGACCCGACGAGACGCGAGACGGTGTGCTTCTCCATGTACTCGCTCATGTCCAGCTGGATCAACGCGTCCTCGTCGTCGAAGAGGAACTCGGCGAGGGCCTTGGCGAGCTCGGTCTTCCCCACGCCGGTGGGGCCGAGGAAGATGAACGAGCCGCTGGGACGCTTCGGGTCCTTGAGGCCCGCACGCGTCCTGCGGATGGCACGGGCGAGCGCCTTGAGCGCCTCCTCCTGGCCGATCACCCGCTTGTGCAGCTCGTCCTCCATCCTGAGGAGCTTGGCGGTCTCCTCCTCGGTGAGGCGGTAGACGGGGATCCCCGTCCAGTTCGCCAGCACCTCGGCGATGACGTCCTCGTCGACGACGTCGAAGAGGTCCACGCCCTCGGCGCGCCACTCCGCCTCCATCGCCTCCTTGCGGGACATGCGCTCGCTCTCCTGCTCGGCGAGCCTCTTCGCCTGCTCGAACGCACCCTTTCCGATCGCAGCCTCTTTGTCCTGGTGGAGCCTGCTGATCTCTTCGTCCAGCTTCTTGTAGCCGGGTGGGGTGGTCATGCGCCGGATACGCAGGCGGCTGCCCGCCTCGTCGATGAGGTCGATCGCCTTGTCGGGAAGGAACCGGTCCGCGAGGTAGCGGTCCGCGAGGTTGGCCGCGGCGACGAGCGCCTGGTCCGTGATCGTGACCGCGTGATGCGACTCGTAACGGTCGCGCAGCCCCTTCAGGATGTCGATCGTGAGCGCGACGGACGGTTGGCTCACCTTCACCGGCTGGAACCGCCGCTCGAGGGCCGCGTCCTTCTCGAGATGCTTGCGGTACTCGTCGAGCGTCGTGGCACCGACGGTCTGGAGCTCGCCGCGTGCGAGCATGGGCTTCAGGATCGACGCCGCGTCGATCGCACCCTCCGCGGCACCCGCGCCCACGAGCGTGTGCAGCTCGTCGATGAACAAGATGATGTCTCCGCGCGTGCGGATCTCCTTGAGCACCTTCTTCAAGCGCTCCTCGAAGTCGCCGCGGTAGCGGCTGCCCGCGACGAGCGCGCCGAGGTCGAGCGTGTACAGCTGCTTGCCCACGAGCGTCTCGGGCACCTCGTTCGCGACGATCCGCTGGGCGAGGCCTTCCACGATCGCCGTCTTGCCCACCCCGGGCTCTCCGATGAGCACCGGGTTGTTCTTGGTCCGCCGGGAAAGCACCTGCATCACCCGCTCGATTTCCTTCTCACGGCCGATGACCGGATCGAGCTTGCCGTCGCGTGCGAGCTGGGTGAGGTTCCTGCCGAACTGGTCGAGGACCGGCGAGCCCGACGGCGCGTCGCTCGAGGACGACCCCGGGCCCGCTCCGACGGCTTCCCTGCCCTGGGAGCCGGACATCAGCTGGATGACCTGCTGGCGGACGCGTCCGAGGTCGGCACCGAGGCTCTGGAGCACCTGTGCCGCCACTCCCTCGCCCTCACGCACCAGCCCGAGGAGCATGTGCTCGGTGCCGATGTAGCTGTGCCCGAGCTGCAACGCCTCTCGCAGCGACAGCTCGAGCACCTTCTTCGCCCGGGGCGTGAACGGCGGCGAGCCGCTTGGGGCGCTCCCCGCCATGCCGATCGTCTCTTCGACCTTCTCGCGCACCGCTGTGAGCGAGATGCCGAGCGATTCGAGCGCCTTCGCCGCGACGCCCTCACCCTCGTGGATCAGACCCAGGAGGATGTGCTCCGTCCCGATGAAACTGTGATTCAGCAGGCGCGCCTCTTCTTGCGCCAACACAAGCACTCGCCGCGCCCGGTCGGTGAAGCGTTCGAACACGTAACCGCCTCCGTACTGGCTCGTTCCTTGGACTGCAGTGTACCCGGAGGGTCCTTCGCGACGGCCGCGCACCCCGCAACGGCGCAACAGGCTCGAACGGGGCTGCGCGCTCGTCTCCCATGGGCATATCCCCAGCTCAGTACGTGGTCAGAACATGCTCGCCCGCCGCGCGTCACCCGTACCCGACATCGTCGGCCCGGCAGCGAGCCAAGTTCACGCCGTTCCTGGCCGCGTGGCCTCCGCGCCCGGCGTCTCCCCTGTCAAGCTCCTTGTGTGAAGCGCACGAGCCGCCGGCGTGGCCTGCGTACCCGGCACGGCCGGCCCGGCACCGCAACTCCCGGCGTCGCAGCGGCCGGGCAGCTGAGCTGCGCCCGCAGCCGGAAAATGTTCTCGGCCTGGACCTGTCGCGTAACGTGCTGGTCGTGAATGCCACGGAGTCCCTCGACCTCCCCATGGTCGATGAGGACCTGCTGCGCCTCGAGCCCCTGCTGGCCGGGTCGGTCACGACGGGGGACAGCTTCCTCGACGAGGTCACGACGCATCTCATCGCTGCGGGCGGCAAGCGACTCCGACCAGCGCTCGCCCTCGTCGCGGCGACGCGCGGGGAACACAGCGCGTCCGAGGAGGACCTCCTCGGCGGAGTGGCCGTCGAGCTCGTCCACCTTGCCTCCCTCTACCACGACGACGTCATCGACGAGGCGACCGTCCGGCGCAACGTCCAGAGCGTGAACAGTCGGTACGGCAACCTGGTTGCGATCGTTGCCGGCGACTACCTGCTCTCCCGTTCCGCGGCGATCGCTGCCGCGCTGGGCACCGAGATCGCGGGGCTTCTCGCCAAGACGCTCGGGCAGCTCTGCCAAGGACAGATCGTCGAAGTCCGGTCGTGCTTCAAGACGAACCGGAGCGAGGACGACTACTTCGCCGCGATCGCCGGCAAGACCGCCGCACTCATGTCGACTTCCTGCAGGATTGGCGCGCTGACGAGCGGATCGCGCAGGGACGAGGTGGACGCGTTCACCCGGTTCGGGCATGCATTCGGCATGGTCTTCCAGCTACGGGACGACGTGCTCGACGTCATCGCTGACGACGGTGAGCTCGGCAAGCCGCCCGGCCAGGATCTCGCTGAGGGCGTGTACACGCTCCCCGTCCTGCTCGCGTTGCGCGACCCCGACGTCGGTCCCGAGCTGCGCACGCTCCTCGGACAGCCGCTCGGCCAGCCGGAGCGGGAGAAGGCGCGCGCGATCGTGAGCGAGTCGAAGGCGGTCGAGACGACGGTGGCGGTCGCGCGCCACCACGTCGCGGACGCGGTGGCGGCGACCGAAGGGATCGGCCCCGCCCACGTCGCAGACGGGCTCGCCCGTCTCGCCGGGTCGCTCCTCCACGATCTTCCGGGCTGATCCGGTCGCCGGACCCGCTGGCGCTCAGCGCGCGCCGTCGACCGCGCCTGTCGCGACTTCCTCCGGTGTGGCGCCCTGATCGCCTCCCGCGCCCTCTTCGCCCTCCGCTGTCGCGCCTTCGACACGTTCGGGCCGCATCATCGGGAAGGAGATCACCTCCCTGATGTGGGCCGTGTCCGAGAAGAGCATCACCAGACGGTCGATGCCGAGCCCGAGCCCCCCCGTCGGCGGGAGCCCGTGCTGGAGCGCGCGGACGTAGTCGGTGTCGACGACCATCGCATCTTCGTCACCGGCGTCGCGCGCCGCGGCCTGCTCCTCGAAGCGCACGAGCTGCTCGTCGGGATCGACGAGCTCACTGAACGCGTTCACCAGCTCGCGCCCCGCCACCACCTGCTCGAAACGCTCGGCGAGCATCGGGTCGTCCCGGTGCACACGGGCGAGCGGCGAGACCTCCTTCGGGTAGTCGTACACGAAGACCGGGTCCCAGAGCCCTCCCTCGGTCGTCTTCTCGTACAGTTCGAGCAGCAGCTTCCCCGGCCCCCAACTCCGCTCGACCTCCACTCCCGCGTCACGCGCCCACTTCTCGAGTGTGTCGCGCGGGCTGTGCACGCTCACGTCGAGCCCGGTCTCGGAGGCCACGAGCTCGGTGAGCGTCGCCCGCCGCCACGGCGGCGTGAGATCGAGCGGTCTGCCCTGGTACGTGAGCGACGTCGTGCCCAGGATGTCGAGCGCGAGACCGGACACGAGCTCCTCGACGATCGCCATCATGTCGTGGTAGTCGGCGTAGGCCTGGTAGAGCTCGAGCGTCGTGAACTCGGGATTGTGACGAGGCGACAACCCCTCGTTGCGGAACAGCCGGCCGATCTCGAACACCTTCTCGAAGCCGCCCACGACGAGACGCTTCAGGTAGAGCTCCGGCGCGATCCGCAGGAAGACGTCCATGTCGAGCGCGCGGAAGTGGGTGACGAACGGGCGCGCGTGCGCGCCGCCCGGGATCGGGTGGAGGATCGGCGTCTCCACCTCGACGAACCCCTTGTCCCACAGGCGTTCGCGCATGCGGCGGACGAGCTGGCTCCGCAGCAGGAGGGTGCGCCGGCTCTCGGCGTTCGCCCACAGGTCCACCTCGCGCTGGCGAAAGCGCGTCTCGACGTCGGTGACTCCCCGCCACTTGTCGCCGAAGCCGCGGCGCGCCTCGGCGAGGAGCACCCAGTCGGCGATCTTCACCGAGAGCTCCCCCCGCCGCGTGCGCACCACCTCCCCGCTCGCACCGACCCAGTCGCCGAGACGGAGCCGCTTGAAGGCGTCGAAGTCGCGGGTGACGCCGTCGAGCGCGAACAGCTGGACGGCGCCCGAGGAGTCGCGGAGCTCGGCGAAGGCGAGCCTGCCCTGGGGCCGCGAGAGCATGATGCGTCCCGCGACGGACACCTGGTCGCCGGACTCCTCCCCCGCGGCGAGGCCGCTCCAGCGTGCGACGACCTCCGCGGCGTCCGCCGTCTGGTCGAACCGGTAGGGAACTGTCGTCACGCGCCCCGCACCACCCCTGCGCCGACGTTGCGCTCGTAGACGAGCCGAAGGCCGTGCAGCGTGAGCCACGGCTCGACGTGCTCGACCATCTCCGCGTAGGGCGCGACGAGCTCGCTGAGGCCGCCGGTCGCGACGACGGTCGCGTCGCCGAGCTCGGCGACGATACGCCGGCACATGCCGTCCACCTGCGCCGAGAAGCCGTACAGCGCGCCGGACTGGATCGATTCGGCCGTCGAGCGGCCGATCGCAGAGTGGGGCTCGGCGAGCTCCACCCGGCGCAACGCGGCAGCGTGCTGGAACAACGCCTCCATGCTGATCGCGACGCCCGGCGCGATCGCCCCGCCGAGGTACTCGCCTGCGCGCGAGATCGCATCGAAGGTCGTCGCGGTGCCGAGGTCGACCACGACGCACGGGCCGCCG
>JASHYA010000064.1 GCA_030043315.1 Acidimicrobiales bacterium | reverse complement strand
GGAACAGCGAGTCCCGAGGGGAAGAGCTCGCGGGGCACGCACGCCGAGTGGTCCTTTCGACCGGAGGGGAGCGAGGACGACCGAGGAACGGAGAACGCATCGAGCGGGTGGCCGTGCCGGCAGCAGCGGCGGCGCGCGATAGTATTTGCGGCGCCAGATGAGTCCCTGGTGGGCCCGATCGGCCCGAACTGCCTTGACGGGTAGATCACCCGCACGGGCTGATGGCCTCTACGCGATCGTCGATTGCGTGGAGGAGCGGTGACCATCGGGCTGGCCGTCGTCGTGCCGAAGGCCGTCCAGGCCTTGCAGGTGCTCACGATCATGTTGGGTGCACCACTCGTGAGCGGCGTGATCGCCCACGTAGAGGCGCGTCTCCAAGGGCGACGGGGCCCGAGGATCCTCCAGCCCTACTACGACATCGTGAAGCTCTTCGGCAAGGAGACGCTCGTCACCGACCAGTCGAGCTGGGTCTTCCTCGCTGCTCCGGTCGTCGCGTTCGGCTGCTACCTGGTCGTGCCGCTACTCATCCCGGTGCTCACGACCTATGGCCTCCCTCTTGGCTACATGGGCGACATCCTCGGCGGTGGCTTCGTGCTCGCGCTCGCAGGGTTCTCGGTCGCGCTCGCCGGCGCGGAGTCCGGCGCACCTTATGCGCAGCTCGGCAGCAGCCGGGCGATGACGTTCGGCGCGCTCGTCGAGCCGACGATCCTCTTCGTGGTGTTCGTGGTCGGCCTGATCACCAGCACGGACCTTCCGTACGCGCTCGCCGCGACCGTGCGGTCGTCCTCGGAGATCCTCCGCCCCGGCCACGTCCTGGCGGCGGTGGCGTTCTTCCTCGTGGTCCTCGCGGACACCGGTCGGATCCCCGTCGAGACGCACTCCGGGACGCTCGAGTTCGGAATGATCGACGAGGCCCGCACGCTCGAGCACTCGGGACCGGCGCTCGCGCTCTTGAAGTGGGGTTCGGCGATGAAGCAGTTGATCCTCTACACCATCCTCATCAACGTGTTCGTCGCTCCGTTCGGCCTCTCCTCCGATGGCGCGCCGCTCTCGGTCGTCGGCGCCATTGCTGCCCTCCTTGGCAAGGCGATGCTGCTCGGCCTCATCTTCGCGGTGATCGACAACCTCTTCTCGAAACTGCGTCTCTTCAAGATCACGGAGTTCCTGGCGGCTGCGTTCGGCATCGCGGTGCTCGCCGTCGTCGTCTTCTACGTGGGACCGGCCTGATGGCCGCGCCCGTTCCCTCCACCACGGCCGGCGTCGAGGACGTCGTCGCGGTGATCGTCCTGCTGACCGAGTTCGCCATGCTGCGTGCGCCGCTCCTGCGGTCCCAGGTCCGTCTGTACGCCTTCCAGTCGCTCGCGGTGAGCGTGCTCGCGGTCGTGGTCGCCGCGACCAGGCACGTGCCCGACGTCTACGCGCTGGCGGGACTGTCCTTCGTCTTGAAGGTGGTCGTCGTCCCCGGGCTCATGCGCCGCCTGCTCGGGGACGTCGAAGTCCACCTCGCCGGCAGTTCGAGGTTGGGAGCCGCGAGCTCCACCCTGGTCGCACTCGGTGTGACGGTCTTCGCCTTCTTCGCCGTGGGCTCGCTGCACGTGCACTCGTCCCTCCTGCCCCCGACGACGCTGGCAGTGGCGTCTGCCGTCGTGCTCGTCGCCTTCGTGCTGATCGTGCTGCGTTCGGACGTGATCTCCCAGGCGATCGGGTTCTACTCGCTCGAGAACGGGGTGACGATCGCGAGCCTGGTGATCGCCGCGGGGCTGCCGCTCGTCGTCGAGACGGTCTTCGTGTTCGACCTGCTCGTCGCGGTGGTGGCCTTCGGGATCATCATGCGCGTGCACCACGGGCGTTCGCAGACGTTGTCGACCGACGAGCTCGACAGGCTACGGGGGTAGGGAAGAGATGGGTGGGATCCTCGTCGCGCTGTTGGTGTTCCCCTTGGTCGTCGCCGTCTTGTCCTACGCGGTGCCGGTGGCAGTCGCCAAGGTGCTCGCGCCGGTGTCGGGGGCCGCGGCGTTCGGGCTGGCGCTCTCGTTGGTGCCGACGGTCGTGGTGCACGGCCACGTCGCCGCCGGGAGCGAGCTGAGGGTGGACGCTCTTTCCATGGTGTTCCTCGTCGCGACGACGTTCCTCTACCTCACGACTGCGGTCTTCTCGATCGGCTACCTGCACGTCGAACCGGGCGCCGCCGGTGTGCGGTACTGCCGGCGGTTCTATGCGGGGATGAACGTCTTCTGCTGGGCGATGCTCGCCGCACCCCTGATGAGCAACCTCGCGCTGCTGTGGGTCGCCATCGAGGTGACGACCGTGGTCTCCGCGCTCCTCGTCGCCATCGACAACACCGACAGCGCGACGGAGGCGGCTTGGAAGTACGTCCTGATCGCCTCGATGGGTCTCGGCATCGCCCTGCTCGCGACGATCGTTCTGTACTACGGGGGCACCGCGGTCTTCGGCGCCAGCTACGAGCTGTCGTACGTGAAGATGCTCGCCGGGGCGCACCACTTCCCGGCCGACGTGGTGCGCCTCGCTTTCGTGCTCTCGGTCCTCGGCTTCGGTACGAAGATGGGTCTCGTGCCGGTGCACACGTGGCTCCCCGACGCGCACTCGGAGGCACCGACGCCGGTGTCCGCGCTCCTGTCGGGAGCGCTGCTCGCGACCAGCTTCTATGCGATCCTGCGCTACTACCAGATCACGGCTGCCGCGATCGGCTCCACCTACCCGCGCAACGTCCTTCTGGTGTTCGGCCTCGCCTCGCTCCTGCTCGCCGCCCTGTACCTGCTCCGGCAGCGAGACATGAAGCGCATGTTCGCGTACTCGAGCGTGGAGCACATGGGCATCCTCGCCATCGGCATGAGCTTCGGGGTCACGCTGGCCTTCGTCGGCGTGCTCCTGCACGTCCTCGCCCACGCCGCGGCGAAGGGGACGGCGTTCTTCGGCGCGGGCTCGGTGCTTCGGAAGTTCGGCACCAAGGACATGGCCGCGCTGCGGGGCGGGGTGGGTGCGCTGCCGTGGAGCGGCTCGATGCTCGTTGCCGCGGTCCTTGCCCTCTCGGCGATGCCGCCGTTCGGCTTGTTCAGGAGCGAGTTCCTCATCGTCTCGGGAGGGCTGTCCGATCCCCGTTACGGGGTCGCGGCGGTCCTGGTGGTGCTCGTCACGCTCGCCTTCTTCGGCCTCTCGTGGTCGACCACCCAGACGATGCTCACGACGGGGCCGGCCGACCTCTCGGGGGTCGCGGCCGCCCCGGGGGTCGCGGCCGTCGCGCTCACCCCGCATGGGGTCGACGCAGACCACGGGGTCGATGCAGGCCACGTGCCCGGAACGCCGTCGGGCGCTCCTGGGCTCCGAGCGGTCACCAAGGGCGAGGTCAGCCCGTGGATCGTCGTGGCCATGGCGCTCGGCATCGCCGCGTTGACGCTGCTCGGCGTCCACCCGCCGGCCGACCTCAGCAGGCTGTTGGACCACGCGGCGAGTGAGCTGAGGTCACCATGACGTCCCGGCCCGTGGCCCCGGCGCACGGGGCAGTAGGAGCCGCCGGGGGAGTCCATGGCGAACAGGCGGCGGGGGGTCAGGGGTTCTCCGCCACCCTGCAGCGGGTCCGGGACGGCGCACGGTTCTGCGGGCTGTTCGCACGCGTCCCGCGCCCTTCGGACACCGCGCAACTTCTCGCGCTCGTGTCCGACGGCGGCGAGCTCTTCGTCGAGGAGATCGAGGTCCCGGCGGTCGATGGCCGGTACACGTCGCTCACGCCGGCGGTCCCCGCGGCCGGATGGTACGAGCGGAGGATCCGAGACCTCTTCGGCATCGAGCCGGTCGGGCACCCCCGGCTCGACCCGCTCGTGTTCCCCGTCCCTCCCGAGGGGCGCCCGCCGCTGGGCGCAGAGGGAGACCCGACCGTGGAGATGGCGCCTGATCCTGCGCCGCTCCCGTCGCACGTCCAAGGCGAGGGCGTCTTCACCATCCCCTACGGGCCGGTCCGCTCCGGGGTGTTCGAAGCGGTCGAGTACCTCGTCGAGACGTCGGGTGAGGACATCCCGCACCTCCGGGCCCGCATCTTCTACAAGCACCGGGGGGTGGAGGCGCACTTTTGCGGATTGGGCGTCGACGACGGCGCGCTGCTCGCCGAGCGCGTGGAGGGGGTCGCCTCGGTCGCGCACGCGTCGGCGTTCTGCGCGGCGGTCGAGCAGCTGGGCGGGGTCGCGGTGCCGTTCCAGAGCCAGCTGGTCCGCGTCGTCCACGCCGAGCTCGAGCGGGTGGCGAACCATCTGGACTCGATCGTCCGCCACACCGAGGCCGCCGGCCAGGCGGTGGCGTACGCGCTGTTCTCCCACCACAAAGAGCGCGTCCAGCGGCTCCGGACGCGTCTGTGCGGCAGCAGGTTCGGGCGCGGTGTCGTCGTGCCCGGCGGTGTCTCGGGCCCGCTCGGGCTGCCACCGGCCGAGGTGCTCGGCACCGTGGGAGGGCTGCGGCGCGCCGTCGGCCGGGACGTGCGCCTGCTCATGGACACCCCGTCGTTCGTCGACCGGCTGCGGGGCACCGGCGTCGTGAGCCATGACGACGCGCGCGCGTTCGCGGTCGTCGGCCCAGTGGGGCGCGCGTCGGGGCAGGACGAGGACGTGCGGAGGAGCCGGCCCTACGGCGGGTACGCACGGCTCGGCCACCGGGTCGCCGAGCGCCGCGAGGGGGGCGACGCCCTGGTACGCCAGCAGGTGCGCATCTACGAGATCGCCGAAGCGTTCCACCTGATGCGCCAGGCGCTCGACATGCTCGACGAGCTCGGAGAGCCCACGAGCTGGCGGGCGGAGGTCCCGAAGGTGAGCGGGAGGGCGATCGGGTGGGCGGAGGCGCCGCAGGGCGAGCTGCTCTCTCTCGTCGAGGCCGAGGACGGGCGGCTCACCCACGTGACCGTCCGTTCGGCCTCCTTTCACAACCTGGCGGCGTACCCCTCGGCGTTCCCGAAGGACATCTTCACCGACGTCGCCTTCATCGAGGCGAGCTTCGGCCTCTCGATCGCCGGAGCCTCCTGCTGATGCCGTGGGTCCCTCGAGGCCTGCGGGAGGGCGTCGTCACGACCCCTTACCCCCGGCGTCCGGACGGCTACGGCCCGGGCTTCTTCGGCCACGTGGACGTCCGCCACCAAGAGGCCGTGCACCCCGAGGCCGTCCACCCGGGAGGTGACGACCCCCGGGCGCTCGCCGACGCGGCCGCGGCGTGCCCGACCGGCGCCATCGCCCTCGAGGGGCAGGGCGACCGCGTGGCGCTCGACCGCGGCCGGTGCATCCTGTGCGGCCGGTGCGTCGTGCGGGCGCCGGCCACGTTCCGCGCCGACCCGGGGTTCGAGACGGCCGCCTTCGGCCGGCGCGCGCTCGTCGTGCCGGCGGGACCGGCAACAGAGGAGGACGACGCGGCGGTTGCCGAGGCGAGGGCGAGCCTCGCCCGCCGGGTACGCGGGCTGCGCCGCTCCGTCCACGTCCGCCACGTGGACGCGGGCTCCGACGGCAGCGAGGAGTGGGAGGTGGCGGCGCTCACCAACCCTGTCTACGACGTCCAGCGCCTCGGGATCTTCTTCACGGCGAGCCCCAAGCACGCGGACCTGCTCCTCGTGACGGGCGCCGGTTCGGCGGGCATGGAGGGGCCGCTGCGCCAGACCTACGAGCTGATGCCCGGGCCCAAGGTGGTGGTCGCCGTGGGGGCCGACGCGGCGAGCGGCGGCATGCTCGCCGACGGCTACGCCACCCGCGGGGGAGTGGGGCGGATCGTCCCGGTGGACGTCTTCGTCCCGGGCTCCCCGCCGAGCCCCTTCGGCATCCTCCACGGCATCCTGGCCGCTGTGGGGATCCTCGGTTCGCGCCGCCACGACGGCGCGGAGGACCAGGCGGCGAGGACCCGGCGGTGACGGGGCCGTTGATCGCCGCCGCGCTCGCCTGCATGCTCGCCGGCGCGGTCGTCGACCTCTGCGCGGGCACCACCAACGCGGTCGTGCGCACCGTGCCGTACCTTCTCGGAGCGGCGGGCAGTGGCTGCATGCTCGCCGTCGGGGTGCACGCGACGCTCTCCCACCCGACGACGGTCGGCATCACGTCGCTCTTCGGGGTCGGTCGCAGCGCGCTGCGCGTCGACGCGCTCGCCGGGGCGTTCCTGACGCTCTTGTTCGGGATCTCGGTGGCGGTGTCGCTGTGCTTCGCCTCGTGGGCGCGCTCCGACGTCGGGAGGCCGCACCGCCGGGCCGTCGCGACCGGCTACCTCGCGCTGCTGGCGTCCGTCGCGGTGATCGTGTGCGCAGCCGACGCCTTCACGTTCCTGTTCGCGTGGGAGGCACTGACCGTCTCCTTCTATCTGCTCACCTCCGCCCAGCGGGGCGGTCCGGCGAAGGCAGGGGCGGCCTGGGCGACGGCGGGGATGGGCAAGGTGAGCGGGGCGAGCCTGCTGGTCGGGTTCCTCCTCCTCGCGGGCCGCACCCACAGCTTTACGATCGCGAGCTGGTCGGCCGTCGGCCCGGGCGCGCTCCACGACGTGGCGTGGGTGCTCGTCGTGGCCGGGTTCTGCGTCAAGCTCGGCGTGGTCCCGTTCCAGGTCTGGATCCCGGTCGGCTACCCGGCCGCGCCGGGGCCCGCGCGCGCGGCCATGGCGGGCGTCGCCGCCAACGTCGGGGTCTACGGCCTGTGGCGCTTCCTCGGCGTGCTCGGTCGGCCGCCGGTCTGGCTGGTGGTCGCCCTCCTCCTCGCAGGTGGGTGCACCGCGTTCGTCGGGATCCTGTTCGCCGGGGTGCAGTCCCGGCTCAGCCGCGTGGTCGCGTACTCGAGCGTGGAGCACGCGGGCATCATCGTCGTCGCGTACGGCGTGGCCCTGACGGGGGTCGCCGCGGGTTCCCCCACGCTCGAGGTGGCCGGGTTGGTCGCCGCGTCGCTCCAAGTGGTCGCCCATGCGGTCGCCAAGTCGACCGTGTTCTGCTCACTCGGCTTCGTCGAGGCGGGCGCAGGCACCGACGACCTGGACGCGTTGCGCGGCGTGGGGCGCCGGCTGCGGTGGAGCGGGGCGTCGTTCGGCGCCGGCGCCCTGGCGCTCGCCGGGCTGCCGCCCACGATCGGGTTCGTCTCGGAGTGGTTCGTGCTCGAGGCGCTGGTGCAGCAGTTCCGACTTGGGGGGCTCGCGCTCCGCCTCGGGCTCGCGGGCGCCGGCGCGCTCGTCGCGTTGACGACCGGCCTCGCCGCGCTCGCCTTCCTCCGCGTGCTCGGCCTGACCTTCCTCGGCCGTCCGTCCGGCACGGTCCCGGCGACGTCGGACGCCGGCCCGCTCGGGCGGGCTGGGCTCGTCGCCCTCGCGCTCGGCTGTCTCGGGCTCGCGGCCGCGAGCCCCTGGGAGGTCCGGTTCCTCGCACGGGGGCTGTCACCGCTCGTGCCGCGACGCGCGGCGCTGCAGGCGCTCAAGTCGCCCTGGGTGCTCCAGCCGGTGTACCACGGGTTCTCGATCCTCTCGCCGTCGTGGCTGTGGATCGTGCTGCCGGTGGCGTGCATGGGCGTCCTCGGCATGGCGTCGCTCGCCTCGCGCGGCCGGTACCTACGCGTCCGCAAAGTGCCGGCCTGGCGCTCCGCCGGCGCGGGGGTGGCGGGGCCGTCCTCCTACACGGCGTTCGGGTTCGCCAACCCGCTCCGCCACGTGCTCGCCAACGTGCTCGGCACCGAGCGGACGCGTCACGTCCGGCCACCCGGTACCGCCGGGGGCGGGCGGTGGGGCGACGCGACAGGGGCGACGGGGGCGACGGGGGCGGCGGACGCGACAGGTGCGCCGCTCGCCGCGTACGGCGCGCCTCAGGGAGCTCCGGGCGCTGCGGCGCACATCGAGTC
Source organism: Acidimicrobiales bacterium (assembly GCA_030043315.1). Lineage (GTDB taxonomy): Bacteria > Actinomycetota > Acidimicrobiia > Acidimicrobiales > RAAP-2 > JAJYVT01. The sequence continues at coordinate 3,567 of JASHYA010000064.1, read as the reverse complement.
CCAGACGCGCGTGGTGGAGCCGGTGGAGGCGTACCTCTACCGGCCGGCGTGGAAGGCGCTCGGCTGGGTGGCGGACGGCGCGCGGCGTCTGCAGTCGGGGTCCGTGAACGCCTACGTCGCCTACATGCTGGTGGCGCTCGTGATCGCGCTGGCGGTCGCCGCGGCGCTGCGATGAACGGACCGGGAGCGGGCGGAGCCGGGAGCCCCGCCCGAGGCCCGGCGGAGAGGAGTGAGCCCATGGGGCAGACATCGAGGGTGACCACGGGGGCCGCCGGCGCGCAGGGGCGCGCCTTCCGGCGCATCCTCGTGGGGTTCGACGGCTCGACTGAGGCGCAGGAGGCCCTTCGGACCGCGATCGCCCTGGGGGACGAGATCGACGGCGACGTGCGGACGCTGCTCGTGGTCCGCCCGCCCGCGCACGTCGAGACCCCAGAGGAGCTGGCGAGCGCCGCGGCGGCAGAGCGCGACAACCTCTCACAAGGGCTGTCGACCGTCCTCGAGCCGGGGCAGCGGCACCGCCTCGACACCCGGGTGGTGTTCGCCGACGACCCCGCGCGCGCGCTCGCCGAGCACGCGGAGCAGCACGGGTTCGACCTCGTGGTCGTGGGGGTGCGCGGCCGGGAGCACACGACGCACCGCGGGATCGGCCATTCCGTCGAGGCGTTGCTGAGAAGTCATCCCTGTCCGGTCCTGGTGGTCTGAAACCCGTCGCCGCGCGCCGCTGCCGTAGCGGTCAGCGGGGAAGGGTGGTGCGCGCCGCGTGCACGAACTGCTCGGCCTCGGCCGCCACCCCCAGCGCGAAGGACCGCTCGGCCTCCCGCTCGGCCTGCACCGACTCCGTCTGGTCGAGTGCGTGCCGGGCGCTCGTCGCCGCCATCGCGATGGACGCCTCGGTCTGCTCGAGCTCCTCGGCCATCGCCGAGACGAACCGGCGCGACACCGTGTCGAGGCGCTGCACCACGTCGAAGCGGGCTCGCCCCGCGTGCTTGTCCAGCTCGTCGGCGAGGTGGCGTCGCGCCCGGGTGAGCATCCGACGGCGTGCGCGCTCGGTGCGCGACACCGTCCGCAGGGTGCGGGCGAGCGAGGCCCCGGGGCTCTCCACTTGTATGAAGAGATAGGAGAACCGCTCGCGCTGCTCGGCGACCGTCGGGAGGGTGGCCTCTCCGAGGTGCACCTCGAAGAGGGCGTTGGCGGCGGTGCGCAGGGCCTGGACGTGCCGGCGGAGCCGCTCTGCGAAGCGCGCCGCGGCCTGCTCCCACCCCTCGTCGGCGGCCGTTGCGACCGCCTGGCGCAGTGGATCGAAGGCGTCGGTGACCGCGGTGGCCACGGCCTCGTCGAGCGCGCGGTCGAGCGCGCGCCCGCGGAGCCCCGCGACCGACTCCTCCACGCGGGGCCACGCCCGCCGGACGGCTTCCGCCGAGCCCGAGGTGAGCGCCGCGGCGACGGCCTCGCCGATCTGCGCGACGTCGTGGTCGAGCACGAGCCGGTCCTCTGCGAAGGCGCGGCGGACGTCGTCCGCTGCTGCGCCGAACTGCTCGAGCCGGTCCTGCAGCACGGCGAGGTCCATCGCGGCGGCCGCGCGCTCGATCGCGACGGCGTCCGAGAGCGTCGACGCGAGCCGGTCGAGCTCTGCGGCGTTGGCCCGGTCGCGCTCGGCCGCGAGGTCGTCGCGTAGGAAGGCCTCGAGGTCGCGGCGGAAGGCGTCGAATCCGGGGTCGCCCGTTCCCTGGACCGTGCGGCCTCCGGTCACCCCTTCGAGCGCCCGGCGGGCCGAGAGGAAGTGGACGGATGCTCCCTCGCCGAGCAGCCGTGCGATGTGGGGGACGAGAAAGGCGCGGACCTCCTCCGCCTCCACCTCGGTGAGGTGGTCGCACTTGTTGACCACCACGAAGACCCGTCCGCCCCGGTCCGCCAGGTCGGCAAGGAGGACCCCTTCGCTCTCCGAGAGCGGGGCGTCGACGGACAGCACGACCACCGCGCCGTCGCTGTCGGCGAGGGCCTCCCTGGCGGACATGGTCTGACGCTCGCTGACCGACGCGACGCCCGGGGTGTCCACGAGCACCACGCCCGGGGCCCCGAGCGGCGCGTCCACGCGCACCTCCACGCGGCGCACGCCGAGCCGGTTGGCCGGGTTCTCCCTCTCGCTCACGTAGCGCGCGATCTCCTCGGGCGCGACCTGTTGACGCTTCCCGTCCTGGAACACCACGAGCGCGCCTGGTCGCGCCTCTCCGAAGTGGACCTCGGTCGCGACGGTGGTCACGGGGACGACCCCCGCAGGCAGGAGCGGCCGTCCGATCAATGCGTTGACGAGCGTCGACTTGCCGCGCTTGAACTCACCGAGGACCGCGACGTGGTACCGCTGCGCCGCCGCGCGCTCGGCGAGACGGACGGCGCGCTCGGCGAAGCCGGGGGACTGGCCCGGAAGCCCCGCCATGCGGCCCGCCAACGCCGCGACCGTTCCCGCGGCGGCGCTGCGGGGCGCTCCTACCATCGGTAGACGACGAGCGCGACCACGACCACCACGAGGATGTAGAGCAGGTAGAGGTTCACGTCTCCCGACTGCACCGGCTCCAGCCAACGGCAGATCGCCCGCAGCGCGTGCCACGCCGGACGGTACAGGTAGCGCTCGAAGATCGGCGTGACCTTGACCCGGTAGTGCACCGGGCCCGAGCGCCCGGCGGGGTCGTCCGACGCGCGGTCGACGTGGATCTCGGGCCGGTAGAGGCGGTCGAAAGTGACGCGCACGGGATTGGCGAACGTGGTCGCCGTGTACTGCATGCGCGGCCGGTACTGGACCATGCCGCCGTCCCACACCGGGACCCGCAACGACTCGCCTCGCGGCCTGCCGGCCAGGTAGATGCCCAGCGGCACCGCGACCACGGCGATGAGGAACACCGCGAGGTACGTCGGGGAGAACGCCGAGAAGTTGGTGTGGGCCGGGATCACGGTGAGGTTCGGCAGGAGCAGGACCGGCCGGAGGTCGACGCCGGTCACGGCGCGGGTGACCCGTGCCAGCGCGACGAGGACCGCGGGTGCCCCGAGCGCGAGGGCCGCGCACGCGGTGGCGAGCAGTGCCGGTCCGGCGACAGGCTGGCGGCGCTCGTTCGCGCTTGCCGTCTCGGGAGCCCGCGGGATCCCGAGGAAGGCCACGCCGAAGAAGCGGACGAACGCGAGGATCGCGATCCCCGCGGTCAGGCCGAGGGTCGCCGCGGCGAGCAGGATCAGCACGGCGATGGCGTGGCTCGGGATCCGGAACCCTTGGAACAGGCCCTGGAAGACGAGCCACTCGCTCACGAAACCGTTCAGGGGCGGGAGCGCGGCCATGGCCATGGTGCCCACCAGGACGATCACCGTCGAGCGTCTGAGCCGGTGGACGAGGCCGCCGAGCCGGTCCATGTCGAGCGTGCCCGCCGCGTGCTCGACCACGCCGGCCTCGAGGAACAACAGGGTCTTCGCGCAGCCGTGATTCACCGCGTGGTAGAGCGCGACGAGGAGGAGGAAGGCGCCGAGCGTGGGCTGGCCGTTGGCTGCGAACACCATCGACGCCCCCAGCGCGGTGACCGCGAT
>JASHYA010000063.1 GCA_030043315.1 Acidimicrobiales bacterium | reverse complement strand
GCGCATCTGGGCGGCGTTGGTCGAGTGGGGTCGGCAGCCCGACGGGTCGGTCCGGCTCCCCGATGTGCTCTCGCCCTGGCTCGGGCCGGAGCCCACGATCACGCCGCGCTGACCGGCGTGCGGCGGGTCCCGGGGGCGGGGGCCGGTGCGCGGGTGGCCGGGGGCAGGTGCGCGGGTGGGGGCCGGGTAGTGGTCTGTGGCCCGTGGCAAGGTGTGAGCGGCGGGAGCCTCAGTGCCGGTGCGCGGCGGCGACCTCGGACGCGTCGAAGCGGTACCCCACACCCCGCACGGTCGTGATGAGGACGGGGCGGGACGGGTCGACCTCGATGCGCGACCGGAGCCGCTTCACGTGCACGTCGAGCGTCTTCGTGTCCCCGATGTAGTCGGAGCCCCATACCCGGTCGATCAGGACGTCACGAGTGAGGACGCGGCCGGCGTTCTCCACGAGGAGCGCGAGCAGCTCGAACTCCTTGCGCCGCAAGTGGACCTCCTCGCCCCGGACGAACACCCGGCGCGTGTCCAGGTCGACGCGGACGCTTCCCGCTTCCCAGAACCCCTCTTCGTGCTCGGGCGCCTGGCGCTCGGCCCCCGCCGCCCCGGTGCGATCCCCGGTGCCGCGTCGCATGACGGCTCGGATGCGTGCCACGAGCTCGCGGAGCCGGTAGGGCTTCGCTACGTAGTCGTCGGCCCCGACCTCGAGCCCCACCACCGTGTCGATCTCGGCCGCCTTGGCGGTCACCATGATGATCGGGACGCTCGACCGGCTGCGGATGGTGCGGCACACGTCGATCCCTGACACCTTCGGCAGCATCAGATCGAGCAGTACGAGGTCTGGCTCTGTCTCGTCGAAGAGCCGTAACGCCTCGGAACCGTCCCTCGCGACGGTGACCTGGAACCCCTCGCGACCGAGCCCGACGACGAGCGCGTCCACGAAGGACTCCTCGTCCTCCGCGAGGAGCACGTTGATGGGTCGGGAGTCGGTCGTCATGGCCTGCTGCGCCAAGGGTACCGGGGTCGGCACGCTGCGCGCCCCTCCGGGTCGTGGTCAGCTGTTTCTGTCGGGTTGGAGGGGTAGTACGAGGGTGAACGTGGACCCCTCCCCCTCGCGCGACTCCACTTCGACCCAGCCCTGGTGGTTGTTGGCGACGTGGCGGACGATGGACAGCCCCAGACCCGTGCCCCCGGTCTCACGGCTGCGCCCGTGGTCGACTCGGTAGAAGCGCTCGAAGATGCGATCGAGGTCCCGGGCGGGGATCCCGACACCTTGGTCGGCGACCGAGATCCGCACGGCGTCCCGGGGGGGGCGCGCGGGGGCGCTCCCCCCGTTGGGGACGGTCGGTACGACCGGATTGGTCGGCGCCGCCGCCGACACCCCGGCCCTTGTCCCGTCTGTGGCCTGGGCAGGCAGACCTTGTGTGCGTGTGCCGGCGCTCGCGGGGGACCGCTGGACACCAGCCGGCGGGGTGCGCTCCTGGGTGCTCCCGGGATCCGTGTCGGGCACGTCGCCAGAGTCCCTGGCCGGGGAGGTTGCCGTCGCTGCCGTCGCGGCGACGGGCGCCGGAGCTGAGAGGGAGAAGCCGGAGGACGGATGCGTGGTGGCGAGGCCGGGTGCGACGATCACCGTGCTTGCCGCCGGGGCGACGCCGACCGCAGGCGGTGTGGGGCGTGTGGGGCCGCCCGAGCCGGTGACCCGCGGCGTGCCGGCGGGCTCGAGCGTCGCGGGCGCCACCTTCGCTCCGATGGCGACGGTGCTGCCGTCGTAGGAGTAGGTCACCGCGTTCTCGATCAACGCGTGCATGGCGGAGACAAGCTGCCGTCGGTCTCCGAGCACCACGACGGGGGGCTCGGGTTCGTCCATGGTGATCGTGATCCGTCGCTGCTCGGCACTCGCCCGCACCCGCTCGACCGCCTCGGCCATCACGAGGTTGACCAGAACCGGCTCGCGCGGCGGCGCCTCTTCGGACTCGATCCGGCTCAGGTCGAGCAGGTCGTCGATGATCCTGCTGACGCGGAACGCTTCGGCGTGGATCCTGCTCGCGAGTCGTCGCGCCACCTCCACGTCCGGCTCGGCCACGAGGGTCTCCGCCAGGAGCCCGAGCGCGCCCATCGGCGTCTTCAACTCATGGCTGACGTTCGCGACGAAGTCGCGGCGGATCTCCTCCAGCCGACGCCGCTCGGACACGTCCTCGATGATCGCGATCACGCCGAGCGGTCTCCGGCCGTCGTCGATCAGCCGCGCGCGGACCGAGAGCGTCCGACGAGGCGGTCCGTAGAGGTCGAGCGTCCGCTCGGAGATTCCGGCGTCCCAGGCGTCCTCGAGCAGCTCGGTGACCGCTTGTGCGGCGAGTGCGTCACCGTGTCGGCTCGTCATGAGCGCATCCGCGCGCGCGTTGCGGTAGATGACGGTGCCGTTCTCGTCGCAGAGGACGACGCCTTGGGGAAAGGTGTCGAGTGAACGGCGCAGGCGGATGGCGTCAGCACTCGAGTCGGCGACGGCCTCGGTTGCTGCGCCCGTCACCTGTTCGAGATAGGTGAGGGCGGTCTCGAGGCTCGCGTTCTCGTCGGGCGTCTCGATGCCGAGCCGGGAGCCGAGCGCCGTGAGGCGTTGGGAGATGGCCCGCCTCCCCGCACGGCGGCCGATCGCAAGTGCGATGGCCACACCCGCCACGAAGATCGCCGCGCCGATGCCGATGACCTCGGGGGCTGGGAAGCCGCCGGAGACCGCGACGAGCCCTGCCGCCGAGACCACCTGGACGTGCAGCCCGTGGAGGGGTGCGTGGAGCCCGTGGGCGGGTGTGTCGACAGGCAGCCCGCGGTGGGGTGCGCCGGCGATCGCGTGGCCGGTCCCCCGAAGGAGCTCAGAGGAGAACCTGCAGATGAGGGGGACGACCGCGGTCATCTTCTCGGATCGCTGCGGCTCGTGGGCGCCACGGCCCTCAGCATGGCAGCCGCTTCCCCACGGTGGGGGAATTCCAGCCGGCGGGAGGCTGGTCGGAGGCCGAGCACGACAGGCCTTGAAAGATCATGAAACATCAGTATATGCTCTGATGGTCTGCCGGGGAGGAGCGGGGTGACCGGAAGGAGCGATATGGCAGCCACCGGAGGAGTGGGGGCAGCGAGGAGGGTCGCCGCAGTCGTCGCCCGGGCACTCACGGGAGTGCACGTCGGCCATGTGGGGTTCCTGCTGGGGACAACCTCGACATTCACACACTTCAAGCCGACAGCGGGGGTACTGCCGGGCGGTACCGCGTTGCTGCACCTTGTCGACGGCCTCGGGGGTTGGGCGCTGATACTCGCGCTCGCGGGCCTCGTGATCGGGGCCGCGCTCTGGGCCATCGGCTCCCATTCTCAGAATTACCAGCAGTCGTACCTCGGCCGGCGGGTGGTGCTCGTCTCGGGTGTGGCGGCTCTGCTCATCGGCGCCGCTCCGACGCTCATCAGCTTCTTCTTCAAGACGGGGCAAGGCATCGTCAACCCGCTAACTGCGTGAGCGGGCGGTGGCCTGCCCTCTTCCGCTCAACCTCGTCTGTGACGCGGTCGGGAGCGCGTCGTCATCGGTCGCCGGTAGCGTCCTTTCTGCGATCGCGGGATGGGTGATCGAGGGGGCGACCTGGCTTCTCGACGAGCTCGGCAAGGTGATCGCGTCGTCGACCTCGGTAGATGTGCGCGCGTCGTGGTTCCTCACCCACTACAAGCTCATGCTCGCCATTTCGGCAGTCGTCGCCGTCCCGATGCTCATGCTCACCGCGCTGCAAGCCGTGTTCCACCAGAACGCCACCGTCTTATTGCGGGCGGCGTTCATCCACCTGCCACTCGCCGCGCTGCTCACCGGGGCCGTCGTACAGCTCGTGCAGCTCGCGCTCGAGGCCACCGACGCGCTGTGCACGACGGTATCGACAGGTACGGGTGGCGTGCTCGACACCACGTTCCACTCGATCGGCGCCGCACTCTCGCAGGAGCCGCTGCCCCTCCCGACGTTCGTGTTGACGGTCGGCGCGCTCCTCATCGTTGCGGGTGCGTTCGTGCTGTGGCTCGAGCTCCTGGTGCGATCCGCGGCGATTTACGCGGCGGTGCTGTTCCTCCCGCTCGCGCTGGCAAGCCTGGTATGGCCCGCGGTCAGCCACTGGTGCAGGCGCCTCACCGAGACGCTCGCCGCCCTGGTGCTGTCGAAGTTCGTGGTGGTCGCGGTGCTCTCGCTCGCCGTCGGCGCGGTGAGCTCCGGTGACGGCTTTTCCACCATCCTCGCCGGAGGTGCGCTCCTGCTTCTCGCGGCCTTCACCCCGTTCACGCTGCTCCGCCTGATACCGCTCGTGGAGGTCGGGGCGGCGATGCAGCTGGAAGGGGCGCGCCAGCGGGTCCGTGCAGCGGCGGGGCGAGCACCCGACAGCGCTGTCGGTTTCGCGCTTCGCCAGGCCCGCGAGCTCGGGGCGCACCGGGAGACAATGGCGTCCCCGGGAACACCGGGGCCGCCGGGAACCGGGACCACAGTGGACCCTGGTGCCCCGGGGCCTTCCGGTGATGCGGGCCAGTCGGGTCCGTTCGGACAACTCGGGCCGTCCGGGCCGTCCGGGGAGGGCGGGGATGGCGGGCCGGGCGGGGCGGGCGAGGCGGGCGACCACGGGGGTCTCGGCGGTCCGGGCGAGGTCCTTGGCGACGTACCGGGTGGAGAGGCGGTCGCGACCGGTGCGGCGCTCGCCACCGGGGACCCTGGCCTCGCCGCTGGCTCGGGGCTTGCGGGAGGAGCGGGGGGTTTCACGGCCGGAGAGTGGGGCCCCACCCGCTTAGGGGACGGAGTGGACGGAGAGGACAGAGAGAGCGGAGGGAGCGGAGGGCTCGCTCACCGACCGATACCGCGGGAGTGGCTTCCGGGGGCCTCGACGCCGCCGCCGGGAACAATTCCGGTCTGGCCGGGGTCTCCGGAGAGCGTGGCCGCCGCGCTCGCCGCGACACGGCGTCCCCACCGCGTCGAGCCCGACGGCTACGGCGGCGGCCTCATTCCTGGGGTCGCATCCCCGCTCTTTGGCGGCACAGAGCCGATGAGTCGATTCGAGCCAGGACCGAAAGACGATTGGGGTGCGTGGGACCTCGACGAAGCCGCCGCCTCTCACGACCCTCATCCAGCAGCGAACCTCGACGCCCGCGGCGCGCCGCCGATCGTGGGCGCGTCGAGGCTCGACGCCTGGTCGGGGTCAGGGCCCGGCAGCGACGGCTCACCTGACATGCGTGACCTCGACGCCGGGACCGACTACCCGACAGAGCGGGCATGGGAGCCCGGCGGGGACCGGGACGGGGAGTGATGGCAGGGACACGGGCGCGCTACCGCTTCGGGCCGCTGGAGCGACGCGGTCTGATCGCCGGGTGGCGCGGTGGCCAGATCGCCGTCGTCGCTGCGGGTGCGGTCCTGGCCATCGCGGTGCTTCGGCGGCGGCCGACGCTTCCCACCATCGCGGTAGCAGTGCTGCTCGTCGCGGTGAGCGTCGCGTTGGCCTGGTGGCCGATCGCGGGGCGCACTGCGGAGCAATGGCTCCCGACGGTGGTTCGTTGGGGCACTTCGGGACTGTCCGGTGGCCGCCGACGCCGCGCAGGGGCGGAGACTGCGGGCCACTGCATCGGTCCGGACGGCGCACCGTGCCTGGTTGCCACGACGAAGGTTGCGGCCCGAAGACCAGGTGGCGAAGTGCCCCGGACGGAATCGTCCAGCGGAGCTGCTCGCGCCTCGGGAGGAGCCGGGCCGACTCGTGGACGACAAGGCACGTTCGCAGGCCTCCGAGTGCTGGGGTTCCGCGCCCAGGACGGAGAGGGGACCCTAGCCGTCGTGCACGACGAGCGCGCGAAGACGTACACGGCGGTGATGGAGCTTCTCGGTCACAGCTTCGCCCTCCTCTCAGGCGACGAGAAGGAGCGTCGCGTCGCATCGTGGGCGTCCGTCCTGAGCTCTCTTGCTCGCGAGCGGTCGGTCGTGCACCGCGTCCAGTGGGTGGCGGCGACCATGCCCGACGACGGGGCCGCGGTCAGCGGGCATCTCGCGTCGGCCGGAGTGTTGCCAGATGATGCCCCGGCGCGCCGTTCCTACACCACACTTCTCCGGAGCACCGGCGGCGAGACCTGCCGACACGAGGTGCACCTCGCGGTCCAGCTACGCGCGACGGGTACCGCGGCACGCGCGATTCGGTCGCTCGGAGGTGGTGACCGCGCGGCGTGCGCGTTGCTCGCCCGTGAGGTCACCTCGCTCCGCCAGCAGCTCGCGGCCGCCGACGTGCCGGTCGAGCGGGTGCTGGACGAGCGTGGGCTCGGCGCGTTGGTGCGACGCGTTCTCGACGGAGACGAGCGCAACCAGCGGAGCTGCCCGCCGTGCGGGATCGCGTGGCCGTGGCCACTCGTGACCGAGGCCGAGTGGGGTTCTCTCCGAGCCGACCGCTACTGGCACGCGACGTACTGGGTCGCCGAGTGGCCACGCGTCGAGGTAGGCCCCGAGTTCCTGGGGCCCCTCCTTCTCGGGTCCGTGCGCCGGAGGGTGTCGGTCGTGATGGAGCCGCTCAGTCCGGCTCGGGCGGTCCGGCAGGCGGAGCGGGCACGGACGGCCGACATCGCAGACGCGGAGCTACGCCGCCGGGGCGGCTTTCTCGCCACCGCGCGTCGAGCTCGCGAAGCCGAAGTCGCCACGCGGAGGGAAGAGGAACTGGCCGACGGTCACGCGTCATTTCGTTTCTCCGGGTACGTGTCGGTGACCGCGCCATCCGCCGAACAGCTCCCTGCCGCCTGTGACTCGACCGAGCAGGCCGCCTCACAATGCAGGCTCGAACTGCGGCGCCTCTACGGCGACCAGGAGCAAGCCTTCACGTGCACGCTCCCGCTCGGACGCGGACTCCTGTGACGGTTCACCCGTTTCTCACTGCCCGTCATCTGTCCGGACCTCGCCGCCACCGATGGCTGGGGGACGGGGTGGCCGGGTCATCGGCGTGATCTCCGGGGCGCCCGGCGGGAGTCTCAGCGGCGCCCCAGCGACAAAACCGAAGTGCGCGTAGAGCGGCACGTTGGCCCGCTTGCTCGACTCGAGGAAGGAGACGGCGCCCTGGGCGTCGCAGACCGCGAGTCGGTAGCGAAGGAGCGCGGCTCCGACGCCCTGCCCCTGTGTGGCCGGCTCAACGCCGATGCACGCGAGGTACCAGTAGCCCGTTCTCGGGTGCATGCGTGCCGCGGCGTCCACGAGGGCGCTCGCCTTGCCCACCCTCTTCCTGAACGCACGGACGTACCCCGGAAGCGCGCGGAGTTGCCTGGTTGCTGGAGGCGGCCAGCCACCCGGCGCGAACCAGACGGCGGCGCCGGCAACCTTGTCCTCGGTTCCGACGACGTCGATGTCGGCGAGGCCGAACCCCTCGACTCGCAAGAGCGTGCCAAAGAAGCGGCGAAGACGCGCCGGACGGGATTGCTCGGAAGGCATGAGCCAGACGAACTGGGGATCGTCGCAAAACGCCCGCGCGAGCATCTCCCTGATCGCGGGCAGATCGTGCGGTGCGGCGGAGCGAACCGGGCGACCGGGAGCCTCCAAGGCTGCCACTCGGTGGAGCGTATTCCGGTCGGCGCAGGTAGCGGGGTGGCTCAGGCCGGCGACGCCGCGCTCTGCTCGGCATCCGCGCCGGCGAGGGATCGCTCGTAGACGACGAAGGATATCCGCGTCGCCACCTGGTCGTAGAGCGATCGGGCAGGTCCGTTGAACTCCTGAGTGTGCCAGTAGAGCTTCCCCGCGCCACGTCGCCGGGCCTCATCGGCCACCGCCTCGATGAGAGCCTTGGCCGCTCCGGTACCGCGGGCCTTCGGCGCGACGAAAAGGTCCTCGAGGTAGCAGGAAGGCGACGCAGACCACGTCGAGGCGTGAAGAAGGGCGTGAGCGATGCCGACGAGAGTGCCATCGGGCGACTGCGCGACGAAACCGAACATGTCGTCCCGCCGCCTGCTGAGGCGCTGGAAGGTCCGCCGCGTCACCTCGTCATCGATCGTCTCTCGATAGAAGTCCAGGTAGCCATTCCACAGCGGGAGCCAGCCGTCGTAGTCCCCGTCTTCGAGCGCCCGCACCGTACTCGGCATGTCGGAGGAGGATATACGCCAGCCCTCAACGGGGCCTCTGGCGATCACGGTCGCGTCGCTGGTCTTCGCGTCGCGGTCCCTCGCGGAGGTGTTGGGTCTCGTCGGGTGGCGTCTCGAGGGGTCGCGTCCCCCCTGCTCGTCGCGTCGCCTCGAGTCTCTGCTCAGCCCTCCGGACTTCGCGCTCGGCGGCATCGCGGCCGGCACGTGCTCGCGCGAGGGCCCGTTGTGCGCCAAGCGCGATCTCGCGCCGTCGAGTCAGCTCCGCTTGGGCGGCCGACAAGGCTGCCTTCTCGCGCTCGGTCGCGCGCTCTGCGCTGGTGAGAGCGGTCGAGGCCCGCGCGGCAGCCCGCCGGGCGTCCCGCGCGTCGAGCTGCGCTTGGCGCAGTGCCGACGTGAACGTGACTCTCGGTCCGGCCGCGAGCTCCGTTTTCCCCTTCATCGGCGTCCGAGTCCGCGTCCCCTGGACGGTTGCGGCGCGGGAGCGACCCGGGGAGGCGACGGAGGTCGGGGAGGAGGGGGGTGTCGAGAGTGGTGACGGGAACCCGACGCCGGAGTACGCCAAGGCACCGGTCAGCCTCCCGCGCTGGAGCTGCTCGGCGGCAGCCGGATCGAGCAGACCGGCCTCGAGCGTCCCTTCGAGATCTCGGACTACCGGGTTGCTGACGGTTCGGCCTCGTTCTCGTGCCAGGCGCCTCGCCTCGCGGCTCAGAGTGTCCACCACCTTGCGACGCTCCTCGGAGAGGCGGCGCAACGCCTCACCGTCGAACGACGCTTGTGCCTCCCGAAGCGCGGCACCGAGCGTGAGGAGATCCGTGATCTCCCGTGCTCGCTCGCGGACCAACACATTGGCGAGCCACGCGGCGACACTCGGTTTGTGGAGAATTCGTAGCCCTTCCGCGAGCTCGAGGTCTCCGGCTGCTCTCGCGTCGCGGACCTTGGCGTTCCTGGCAGCCGTGAACTCATCTGGGGCTCGGGAGTAGAGCTCGTCGGCGGCCTGCTCCAGATCCCCTTGCCCGTGCACGGGAACGAGGCTACGACGTGCGGTCGGCGGCCTCCTTTATCTCGCGCACGTCGAGCTTCTTCATCGCCAGCATCGCTTCCGTGGCCCGGCGTGCCCGTTCGGGATCGGGGTCGCTGAGCAGTGACGGGAGCTCGGAGGGCACGATCTGCCAGCGAAGCCCGAAGCGGTCCTTCAGCCATCCGCACGCGATCTCCTCACCGCCGTCGGTGAGCTTCTTCCAGTAATCGTCGACCTCGTCCTGTGACGCGCAGTCGACCACGAACGAGATCGACTCGTCGAAGCCATAGTGCACGGGACCACCGTTCAACGCCACGAACACCGTGCCGTCGACCTCGAAGCGGACCGTCATGACCGAACCCGTGGGCCCGGGGCCGGCCTCGCCGTACCGGACGACATCCAGGATCCGTGAATTGGGGAAGATCGACACGTAGAACCCGGCAGCCTCTTCTGCCTGGTCGTCGAACCACAGGAACGGGGTGATCCTCGGCATTGTGCACCGCCTTCGTTGACCATTGACGAACGGTTCTCTTCTCTCCCGGAAGGACGTCCTCCAGGCCGCCGGGTCATCGGGGGCTCAGGCGCCGCCCCCCGAGTCCCGACTGTCGGGCTCTCCGTGCACCTCCGTCGGGACCTCCGTGCTCAGCCCCCTGGGCCAGGTCGCCAGTGTGAAGAGCTGCCAGAACTTCACGAACGCGTCAGTCGCCACCGGCAGAGCGCTCTTCAGGTGCAGGGGGTGCCCACCGGGATTGGGGGAGAACACGTTGGCGAACCCCAAGTGCTCGTAGACGTGGATCGGTCCAGTCAGGTCACTCGTTCGGTGGACCTCCAGCTTCGGGTCGGCTTCTGCGAAGTCGTCGACGGTCCACTGAGCGAGCGAATCCGCGAAACGCTGCGCGTCTTTCACGAGGTCCAGGTTGGCGTGCTCGATCCGTCCCGCCTTGTAGGCCCAGTGAGCGACCGCAACCGGAGGCAGCACCATGTGGAGTCCGAGGAGCGGGATCGTCGACATCGGAGCGTCGTCGGTCGGTCGAACCGCCAGCGCGTCGGCGAAGAGGTAGAGCAGGGCCGGCGCTTCGCGCGGCCCGTGGAGGTGGCT
>JASHYA010000062.1 GCA_030043315.1 Acidimicrobiales bacterium | reverse complement strand
CGCTTGGCCAGCTTGATCGAGGCCAGCACGTTGCAGATGCTCGAGAGCCCCAGCGACCCGAGCGCTCGCAGGACGTCGTCGGGCACCCCCCTTCGCGCTGCCAGGTAGGTGCGACCGACATCGGTGTTGAAGACGACGTTCAGCGCGTCCGTGGACCGGTCCGACACCGCCGCCACGTAGTCGGTGTTCATCACGTTGTGGATCAGCGGGATGTGCTTGTCACCGATGCCTTGGATGTTGTGCTCACCGAAGCCGTTGTAGAGCATGGTCGGGCATTCGAGCGCCTCGACCGCCACGACCTTGGACCCGAAGCACTCCTTCAGGTAGTCGCCCGCGGCGATCGTGCCGGCCGATCCGGTCGCCGAGACGAAGGCACGCACAGAGAGCTCAGAACCACTGCGCTCGAGGAGATCGTCGAGGAGCACCTCGATCGCACGCCCGGTGACCAGGTAGTGGACAAGGTGGTTGGCGAACTCGGAGAACTGGTTGAAGACGACGTTCGTCGGGTCCGCCGCGAGGCGGTTGCACTCGTCGTAGATCTCCTTCACGTTGGACTCCGTGCCCGGCGTTCTGACGATGTCACTTGTGTCCTGCACCCAGGACTCCAACCAGTCGAAGCGTTCGCGGCTCATTCCCTCGGGTAGGACGGCGACCCCGCGGCACCCCATGAGGCGCGAGATCGCCACGCCGCCCCGGCAATAGTTGCCGGTCGACGGCCACACGGCCCGGTGGTACGTCGGGTCGAACTGTCCCGTGATGACCCGCGGCGCGAGGCAGCCGTAGCTGGCGAGGACCTTGTGCGCGCTGATCATGGGGAACCGGTCGGCGAGCGCGACGACGATCCTGGCCTCGACGCCCGTGAGCTCAGGGCCGAGCACGACGTGGGCGGGCACCTTCGCGTAGCCTGCACGCGACCGGTCGTTGTGCCAGTGCACCCGGAACAGGTTCAGCGGGCTCGCGTCGTCGGGGCCGACGCCGGCAAGGGCGGTCCACACGTCGGAGGCGATCGTGGCGGGATGCGCCAGCTCGTGGAAGGTCGGCAGCACGATGCCGCGCTCACGGAAGCGGGTGATCGTTCGCTCGAGCACCTCGCGATCGACGACGTCGTCTTCGAGGCCGAGTCGTTTCACGCCTTGGCTCCAGCCGTCTCCTCCACGTCGATGTCGAGCCCGGGACAGGCGGGGTGGGACGGGGACCTTCTTGCACAGCAGGCAGGTCGGTCGGCACGGCGGTTGGTACCGGAGTGGCTCACGGCAGCCACCGGTACTTCGTCCACTCGGCCACCGGCCCAGCACCGAGTCGGACGTAGAGCTGCTGCGCTGCATGGTTCGTGATGTAGACGTCCCACTCGATCCGCCCGTCGACCATCGCTCGGAGCGACCTCAACATCTCCGTGGCGAGGCCGAGCCGGCGGTACTGGGGGCGCACGTACAGATCCTCCACCCACGCCCCGTGCGTCGCGGCCCATGATGAGAACGTCGGCCACCACAGGGTGCAGCCCGCAGACATCTCAGGCTCGGCCTCGGGGAAGGCGACCAGCGCCCGCAAGCTCGCGGACTCGCCGAACAACGCCGCGCCGCACGACAGTTCGTCGAGCTCACACCGGGCGGCCACTGGTTCCTCGGCCACGTGCGCGCGCACCATGGCGACGATGGCCGTCACGTCTGCCGGGGTCGCCTCGCGGACGGGCACGTCAGCCTCGGCCTTGCACGGCACGCACGTCCGCGACCGCGTAGCCGTCCGGGTACGCGATCACCGGATTGCACTCGATCTCGAGCCCGGGCTGCGACACCCCGAGTCGGGAGAGTGCAGCTGCGAGGCTGGCGAGGGCCGAAATGTCGACGCCCGGCGAGGAACGCCATCCACGCAAGAGGGGCGCACAACGGAGCGAGGACCAGATCGCAGCTGCTTCGTCCGGTTCGAAGGGCGCGAGCGCCGTCGCCACGTCCGGGTCGAGCTCCGCCGTCACCCCTCCACGGCCAACCGTCACGTAGGGGCCGAAGGTCGCGTCGAACCCCAGACCGGCGAGGAGCTCGACACCGCGACGGAACATCGGCATCACGACGAGCTGCCGTCCTGGGAACCGGCGCCACAGCTCCCGTGCGGCGGCGGCCACCGCGTCGGGACCGAGGTCGAGCACCACACCGCCTACGTCGGTCTTGTGCGCGATCGCGGGATCCTCGAGCTTGAGACAGACCGGAAAGGGCATCCGCGGGGCGAGTGCATCGAGCTCCTCGTCGTTCGAGACGGCGGCCACACAAGGCACGTCGACGCCAACCGACGCGAGGAGCGCCACCGCGTCGACCGAAGCCAAGAGCGCACCGCACATCGACGCTCCGGCTCGTGGGAGAGGGGTGGAGGCCCGAACCGCGCCGCTCGCCGCCCTGAGGGCGGCCGCGAGCCCGCGCACCGTCCCGTAGACGGGTATCCCCGCTTGCCGAAGCCCGAGCACCGGCCCCTCGTCGTCCGAGGCGAATGCGGAGTGCACGAGCACCGGCGTGCCGGCGCGGTGGAGCGTTGCAAGTCGCTCCACCACTTCGAGCTCCTCCCCGCGCAAAGACCGGTAGCCGCCGAAGGTGCCGGAGACAACGATCGCGTCGACCGCGTCGTCCGCCACACCGACTTCGGCGCACTGGGCGAGCAGCCGGGGATCGTCCTCGAGCCCTCCGACCGTGTCGAGCGTCACCGGGTTCTGCCCCTCGGCTCGCGGAGCTGCCGGCGGGGTGAGCCGGTCGAGCACCGTCCGGGTTTCAGCGCCGAGGGAGGCGAGCGGGACGCCCGCCTCTTCGAGGGCGTCCGAGGCAAGGACCGTATCGCCACCGCCATCGCTCAGGACGAGGACGCCGCGCACTCGCCGGCTGCGGATGGCCCGGAGCGCCTCGAGCGCCCCGACCAGTTCGGACGTGTCGCCGACCTGACAGGCGCCGCTCTCGCGGAACGCGGTGTCCCACACCCGACCGTCGCCACCGAGTGCACCGGTATGCGTGGTGACCGAACGGCGGCCGACCCTCGATCGGCCGCCCTTCAGGACGACGACCGGTTTCCCTGCGTCACGGCACTCCTCGAGCGCGGACAGGAAGTGTGCGCCCGGTTCTCGACGGAGCCCTTCGAGGTACAGCGCGACCGCATCGCAGTCCACCGATCGGGCGTGGTGGGAGAGAAGCTCTGCGAACCCGACGTCGAGCTGGTTGCCCGCCCCCGTGGCGCTCGAGAGCCCTACCGTCGAGCGCCGCATCAGCCGGCACAGTGCAATCGCCACGTTCCCGGACTGGGTGACCAGGGCGACCCTGCCGTCCGGGATGTCACGCCACCCGGTGAGGTTCAAGCCGATCGGCCCGACATAGAGCCCGAAGCCGTTCGGGCCGAGCAACCGCAGACCCGCGTTCCGGGCGACGTTCGCGATCTCCTCTTCGAGCAGCGCCCCGTCGCCGCCGAGCTCGCCGAGGCCCGAAGCGGCGAGGACTGCGGCGCGCACCCCCGCTCGGGCACAGTCGCTCACCGCCTCGAGCGTTGCCCTCGCCGGTACCGCGACGAGGGCGAGATCAGGTGCTTGGGGGAAGTCCGCGAGCGACTGCACGACGGGCCATCCCGCCACACGCTCGCCGTCTGCGAGCGGGTTCACGCCGACCATGGACCCCGCGAAGCCGAGGCGCGCGCACTCGACCAGGACGTCGTGGCCGAGCTTCCCGGCTTGACGGGACGCGCCCACGACCGCGACGCTCCGGGGTGCATAGAAAGCGTCGAGACCCTCCACCACCGACGGGGCACGGCGCTCGTCGTCGCGAAACGTCACCGGCCTCCCTCCGTGCGAACGGCCCCGTGGACTGCCAGACTCTAATCGTCGAACGATCGACCGATGACCTCTCGACCGCGGGCGAGGAGGAACGTTGGCGGGGTCTGTGAAGGACGTGCTCGGCCGCGTCGGCGTGCCGGTGCCGGTGGCGCAACTGGCGAAGCAGCGGTGGGACGTCGTCGTGGTCGGCGGTGGTCACAACGGACTGACCTGCGCCGCATACCTCGCACGTGCGGGCCTCTCGGTCCTTGTGCTCGAGGCACGCGACCAGCTTGGCGGGGCGTGCACGCTCGAGCGGCCGTTCCCGGACGACCGCTACATCGTCTCGCCGTGCGCATACCTCTTGGGCCTCCTTGACGAGCGTGTGATCTCGGAGCTGCGCCTCCGCGAGCGGGGGCTCGACTACGTCGTGTCCGACCCCGAGGGCTGGACCCCGTTCGAGGACGGGACCGCTTTCGCCCAGTGGGTGGACGACGGCGCAACCCTTCGATCGCTTCTGGAGCTTGGCGTGTCGGCGAGGGACCGAGAGGGGTACTTCGCCTACCAAAAGCTCTTCCGGGACATCAGAGTGAAGCTGAGGAAGGGTCCCCGGGACACCTGGCTCGGGAGCTCGCCGTCGCGCGCAGAGATCGAAGAGCTGCTCGGCGGTGAGCGGCTCATGGTCGACGTCCTGTTCTCCGCGTCCGTGGCCGAGGTGCTCGAGGAATTCATCTCAGACCCGCGACTCCACTCGGCCTTGTACGCCGGAGGAGTCATCGGCGTCTTCGCGGGGCCGAAGGACAGGGGCACCGCGGGGGTGAAGCTCATGCACCGAATGGGAGATCTCGACGGACGAGGTGCAGTCTGGGCGTACGTCCGCGGCGGGATGGGGACCGTGAGCTTCGTGATCGCCGACGCGGCGCGTGAGCACGGCGCACTGCTCTGCGCGGGCACGCCGGTCGCGCAAGTGGTCGCCGGCGAGGGCGTCGTCCTCGACGACGGCACGAAGATCGCGGCGGCCGAGGTCGTGAGCAACGCGGATCCGAAATGTCTCCTCGGCTTGCTCGGTACCGACACGATCCCGCCAAGCATGCGAACGCGGCTCGAGGAGTGGGATGTCCGGAGCGCGACGGTGAAGTTCAACGCCGCGCTCACCGACTTGCCGGACTTCACCGCCGCTCCCGGGGACCGCTACATGACGTTCGGCACCGTGGATCTCACCCTTGGCATCGATGCCTCGCAGGAGGCCTTCGAACGCTGCCGGGAAGGCCAGGCGGCGGTCAACTTCGGCGAGGTCTATTTCCAGACCGGCCACGACCCGTCAGTGGCACCGCCGGGACGCCACCTCATCAGCATCTTCTGCCAGTACGCACCGTACGACCTTCACGGCGGCTGGGACAAGAACCGAGAGGCGGTCGCCGGCCAGGTCATCGGCCTCGTCGAGCGGTTCGCTCCGGGCTTCTCCCGCAGCATCGAGTCCTACGAGCTCCTCGGACCACCGGATATCGAGGCTCGCAACGGGCTGACCGGAGGCAACATCTTCCAAGGCTCGGTGCTACCCCACCAGATGTGGGACCGACGTCTCGCACCGCGCACGGATCTCGCACACGTCTACCTCTGCGGCGCAGCGACGCATCCCGCGGGGAGCGTCATCGGTCTGAACGGCCGCAACGCGGCCTTCGCGCTCCTCGCAGATCGGACCGTCACGAGATGAGACCGGACACGGCGACGGTCCGCTACGAAACGGTCGGCGACATCGCCGTCGTCAAGCTGAACCGCCCCGATCGACTCAACGCGGTGAACGACGCGCTCGCGAGCGCGCTGTGCGACGCTCTGGCACGGGCGAGCCAGGAGCTCCCCGGCGCCGTCGTGCTCACCGGCGAGGGCCGCGCCTTCTGTGCCGGCCATGACCTGAAGGAACCGCAGGAGGTGGAGGTGGGCGCCGCCGTCGTCAGGCTCGAGCGGCTCGCCGACGTCACCCGACGGATCCGTCACCTGCCGATGCCGGTCATCGCCGCGGTGAAAGGGTATGCACTCGGTGCGGGCTGCGAATTCGCGATCTGCTGCGACCTCGTGGTCGCGGAACCGACTGCCGTCTTCGGATTCCCCGAGGTGGAGGTCGGCCTGGCGGTGACGGGGGGCGTGACGCACCTTCTCCCGGTCCTCGTCGGCTCGGCAAAGGCCAAGGAGCTCGTGCTCTTCGGCACCCGGATCTCCGCGGAGGAAGCGGCCACGCTCGGGCTCGTGAACGTGCTGACCGATGATCCTCTCGCGCAGGCGATCGAGTGGGCGAAGGATCTTGCTGCCAAACCGCGCCTCGCAGTCGCAATGGCCAAATCGTGTCTCACCGCAGGCCTCACAGGAAACCTCGAGAACGCCTTCGCACTCGAGACCGCGGCGTCGATTGCGCTGCTCGGCACGCCCGAGGCGCTGGCCGCCGCCGAGGCCTTCCGGACCCGCAACATCGATGGGTCCGACTGGACCTGATCATGAAGATCGACACCGTCATCCGGGGGAAGATCGTGACCTGGGACCCCGCGAGGCCGACCGCCTCGGCGATGGCCGTGCACCACGGCAGGGTCGTCGCCTTCGACGGCGATGCCGAAGAGCTCGCGCGCGACGCGAACCGCCGGGAGGAGCACGAAGGCTACGTGTTTCCCGGCTTCCACGACGCCCACTGCCACACCACCTCCTACGGTCTCTCCCTCTCGGAGCTCGATCTCTCCACGCCCCCGATCACGGACCTCGAGCAGCTCTACGGCGCGGTCGAGGAGCGGGCCCGCAAGACCGCCCCCGGCGAATGGGTCATCGGCTCGGGGTACGACCAGAACAAGATCGGTGGACGTCACCCAGAACTGCGCAGGCTCGACGAGGTCGGCTCAGGTCACCCCGTCTGGTTGAAGCACACGTCGGGCCACATGTGCGTGATCAACTCCGCTGCCGCCGGTGGGCTCGAGCTTCCCCGAACCGTTGAGGGGGGGCGCGTCGTGTTCGACGCAGGGGGCGACTTCACGGGCCTCCTCGAGGAGCGGGCGCAATCCGTCGTCCAGCAAGTCGTCCTTCCGCGCTCACTCGACACGCTGGCCACGGCGATCGGCAAGGCGCACGAGCGGTACCTCAGCGAGGGGATCACCTCGGTCTGCGACGCGGGGGTCGCCGGCGGGTGGGTCGGTCAGAGCCCCGTCGAGATCGCCGCGTACCAGCTCGCCCGCGACCGCGGGCTTCTGAAGGTCAGGACGACGCTCATGGTCTCCGTCGACGCCCTGCAGGACGTCCATGGCCACCGCGACGACCACCTCGAAGGTGCTTTGGGAATTCCCGGCGGCATCCACACTGGCTTCGGTGACGACCGGCTTCGGATCGGTCCGGTCAAGATCTTCTCCGACGGATCGCTCATCGGCCGCACGTGCTGGATGGAGAACGGGTTCGAGAACGATTCCGGGAACACCGGCTACCCCCAGGCCGATCCGGAAGATCTGCGAAGGGCCATCGTCGGCGCACACCTGGCCGGGTGGCAGGTGGCCACCCACGCGATCGGTGACAAGGCGGTGAACTTCGTGATCGATTGCTATCGGGACGCGCTGAAGCTGAGGCCGCGGCCTGATCATCGCCATCGGATCGAACACTGCGGCATCGCCTCCGATGACTCCGTTGCCAGGATCGCGAAGCTCGGCATCGTCCCAGTCCCGCAGGGAAGGTTCGTCGGCGAGATCGGAGACGGCATGCTGGCCGCTCTCGGCCCAGAAAGAGCAGTCCAGGCCTACCGCCTCCGGAGCTTCCTCACCGCCGGCGTCATCCTTCCGGGGAGCTCTGACCGTCCGGTGGTCACAGGTCGGCCGCTGCTCGGTGTGATGGACATGGTCTGCCGCCTGACCGAGTCCGAGCGACCCTTCGGGCCGACAGAGGCGATCACCGTGGAAGAGGCCATGAAGGCCTACTCGCTCGGGTCGGCACGAGCCGAGCGTTCCGAGTCCGGCCGCGGCGCCTTGAGGGTCGGCCAGCTCGCGGACTATGTCGTCCTCGGTGCCGACCCGCGCCGGCTTCTCCCTCGAGAGATCGGCCATACCCCGGTCACCTTCACCAGCTGCGCGCAGCCCGAAGCCGCGGAGTGGTCAGAGTAGGAGTTCGCCCGCAAGTGGACATTGGAGGCCTGCTCGCAGCCCGCAGCCCGTCGCCAGCCCACGGGCAGCACGGCATCTGCGTCGGATAGACCTCCTCCACCTGCGCCTTTGTCGCCACCCTTGCCGCCATTGTCAACCTCAGCCTAGACTGAATGTTCAGTCAAATCCTGAGTCAAGGTCCTCCGGCCTTGGGAAACGGAGATCACCGACGTGGTCCTCGACCGCACGACTGTCCCGCCGACCGCCCCGGCCCCGGCAGCCCGAGGAGTCCCCCGCGACGAGACGCCACCCACCATCGACGAGTTGATCGGCGACGAGGAGGAGCGTTTCGTCGCGCGTCAGCCGCGGTCGAGGGAGCTGCACGCCCGCGCCCGCACCAGCCTCGCCGGCGGCGTGACGAGCAGCTGGCAGATCACCCGTCCCCAGCCGGTGTTCATCGCGCGCGGGAGCGGCTCGAAGATCGTCGACGTGGACGGAAACGAGTACGTCGACTTCCACGGCGGCTATGGAGCCGGTCTCGCCGGCCATGCGCATCCCGCGATCGTCGAGGCGGTGACCCGCCAGGTCCGCAACGGCACGCACTTCGCGCAGCCGAACGAGGACGCGGTGGTCGTCGCAGAGCTCCTCGCCACACGGTTCGGGTTGCCCTTGTGGCGGTTCACGAACTCCGGGACGGAAGCGACCATGGACGCGGTCCACCTCATGCGCGCGGTGACCGGCCGCGACTTCGTGGTGAAGGTCGAGGGCTGCTATCACGGCCATCACGACTCGGTGCAGGTCTCCGTCGCGCCGGGCGAGGACGAGGAGCTCGGCCCTGCAGGACGCCCCTTCGGACGTCCTGCGTCGACCGGCATCCCCGCGGCCACGACCTCGCTCACGCTCGTCGCCACCTTCAACGATCTCGAGAGCGTCGGACGGCTGCTCGCTGAGTACCCCGGTCGCATCGCCGGGATGATCGTCGAGCCCATCATGATGAACGCGGGGATCGTCCACCCGGTCGCCGGCTATCTGGAGGGCCTCCGCACGCTGCTCCACCAGCACGGCGCCCTCCTGTGCTTCGACGAGGTGAAGACCGGGCTCACTGTGGGACCGGGAGGCGCAACCCGGTTCCTCGGGGTCGTGCCGGACATCGTGTGCCTCGCGAAGTCGATCGGGGGCGGGTTGGTCACCGGCGCGGTCGGCGCCACCGGCGAGCTGATGGGGCACGTCGCGTCGGGCGGCTACGAGATGGTGGGCACCTTCAACGGGAACCCCCTCTC
>JASHYA010000061.1 GCA_030043315.1 Acidimicrobiales bacterium | reverse complement strand
CGCCACAAATGTAGCCACAAACGTTTATGGATTCTCTGGTGCGCGCGTCATTTCTGCCAAGCAGATCGGACGTGAGGTCGTCTGCGGCGATCGGCACGGCGATCGAGGTGAGATCTCGCCCCGTACGGCACTTCCGGGGCGCCAGTCGCTCCCACGACGACCGGTGAGATCATTTCCTCATGCCCGAGCCTGGCCGCGGGTCGAAAGAGCAGGAGATGAGGCACGGTGTCCAGTTCGCCATCGTCGTCTTCGCTCTCGTAGCGATCGCGGCAGCAATCGCCGTGCCTATGGCGCTCGTCGGTGCACGTCCGACCGACAAGGCCGCCTCTCCCCGCCGTACCGAGACCGTTTCTTCTATAGGAGGGTCCCCGGCCACGCCGGTGACCGACTTCGGCGGCAACGGGCCCAACTTGTGGGCGACGACCCCGGACGGGGACCTCTATCTGAGCACCGACGGAGGGACGTCTTGGACGAAGGCTCTGACCCCGGTTCCCGTCGTTGCGGCTCGGCAGATGCCCTCCGAGCCGGTACAGCGCTACGGGGTGGCTCCCTACGGCGTCACAGTCTTCGGCGCGACGGTGTGGCTCGTCACTCCCACACACGGACGAGACGTGCTGTTCGAGAGCCACGACGGTGGGGAGCGATGGTCCGCTCCGAGGCCGGTCCCCGGCGCCGCGTCGGGGTCTGGCGGCACACAGATCTCCGTCCAGCTCCTCAACACACACGACGGCTTCGTGGCGGTGGAGCCCCGCGCTTCTGCAAAGGCCGGCGCCCTCGACGGCTCGACCGACGGCGGTGCCAAGCTCTTCACGAGGCGGCTGCCCGCGAGAGGCATTGTCCACTTCGACAGCACAACGGTG
Source organism: Acidimicrobiales bacterium (assembly GCA_030043315.1). GTDB lineage: Bacteria > Actinomycetota > Acidimicrobiia > Acidimicrobiales > RAAP-2 > JAJYVT01. Next base: position 21,617 of record JASHYA010000061.1, on the reverse strand, counting down.
GGGTTCCTCGTTACCGTCACAGGACGACGCATCTACGAGACGACCGACGCCGGTGCCTCGTGGCGACCACTGACAGCCAAGCCGACCGGGCCAGAGGCGTCCGACTACCGGATCGGGTTCCCCCTCGGGGTGACCTCGTCGTGGGTTGTCGTGCCGGTGACGGTCACAAAGAGCGGGACGGGATCGCTCTACACGATGGCGGCGGAGCCCGGACGCGCTGCGCGCGCCCTCGGACACCTCGTGGGGACACGCGGCTACGGGGTCGTCGTCGCGGACACAAGCAGTCGGGCCTTCTCGGGCAGCGGCCGGGTCTCCTACTCGTTCCATCCGGGCTGGACGAGCTGGACAACGCTCACCGCGCGCGGCGCGCTCGTGCCAGCGGGTTGGGTCGTGAGCACGGCGATGGGCACCCTCACAGGGTCCTGGGTCGTCTCCGAGGTGCACCGAAGCTGCTCTCACACCGGCGCGTGCTCCTACGCCCAGGTGCTCTATACAGCAGCGGGGACAGCATGGCAGCCGATCGTCCTCGGCGAAGCGCCGCTGCACCCTTCTGGCACCGGGGTGCCCAGGCTCCAGACCATGGCATTCCTCAGCCCGACGACGGGCTACGGGGCCTTCACAGGAGGGGTCTACGACTGCACCGTTCGCGTCGCCGAGACGATCGACGGGGGCGCTCGCTACACCTCGCCGGTGCAGGTGGGATCCTGCACCCTGATCGGACAGGCAGGGACACTCACCTTCGACGAGCGGGGCGACGGGTTCGTCTACTCGGAGAACAGCCCGCTTCTCTACGAGACCCACGACGGTGGCGCCACGTGGAGCTCTGAGCTCCAAGCCGGTGACGTGCTCTCGGTCAAGGTCGTGGGCTCGTCGGTGTGGCTCCTTGTCGCGGACTGTGCGCCGACACAGGGGTCGATCACAGGAACGACCACATGCCCGCTCACGGTGCGCCAGTCGACAGACGGTGGGCACACGTGGCACACAAGCCCCGCCCAGCCCCAGCGTGTGCCGCCACCGAGCCGGCGCATACGACAGGAGGCCAGCATGGTTCGCCTCGGCCGGTCGACGGCCTATGTCCTCGGGACGCCGGACGCGAACGGACATGCGAAGCCGGCCACAGTTCCCCTCTGGTTCACCGACGACGCAGGGAGGTCGTGGACACTGCGCCACGTCGAGTGCGGAATGGACGCGACAACGGCACGCATCTCGGCCGCCCCCACAGGGACCCTGTTCGCCGCCTGCGCCGGCCAGCCCGGGTTGGGGCTCCAGCCCAAGTCCGTCGTGGTCTCGACCAATGACGGGATCAGCTGGTCGCACCCCGGGAAGTGCACAACCAGCCTCGGTGGGTGCACCACCGCCGGGGTCACAGGTGGCTACCTCGGCGAGATCGACGCCGTGTCGTCAAGGGCTGCCTACTTCACCGGGAACCGTAGCGGTCTCTACGAGACGACCGACGCTGCGGCGACGTGGAAGAGCGCGATCGGTCCGACAGACGGGGTTGGTGGCCCGGCGGCGGTGGCCTTCACCAATGCCGACGACGGCGTGGCGCTTGCGGCGACGTTGCTCTGGCACACGAGCGACGGCGGCGCGACGTGGACGCAGGTGACCCCGGTCCTTCAGCGCTAAAGGCGCGCTAGCGCACGAGCTGTCCGCGTGGCCAAGGCGCGAACTGGGGTGAGGAACGTGCATGACGGTCCGGGCCGTACGCACAACAGATCGCGACATTGCGGGGGGAAGAGTCAGCTGCTCACTTCCTCGCGATCTCTTCTGCACGCGTCCCTAAGAGTGCGTAACTTCCGACGCTGACCGGCGCCCGCACCGCCGGATTGTGGCGGCTTCGCGCGACCGCTCGAGACCTCGTCCGTTCAGTCGTCGATCGCTGGACCTTCGACCCTGTTGACGATGGCCTTGAGCGATCCGATCTCCTGATGGAGCGCGCGGCGGCCGCTCCGGGTGATCGAGACCCAGGTCCGTGGTCTCCGCCCCTCGATAACCTTCTCGATCGCGACGAAGCGAGCATCCTCCAAGATTCGGAGATGCTGGGAGAGGTTGCCTCCGGTCAGGCCGAGGGTGCTCTTCAGGTAGTTGAAGTCCACCCGGCGGGCTTCGTGGACGACGGTCAGGATGCCGAGCCGCACCCGTTGGTGGACGACATCGTCCAGATCCTTCGTGGGATCCGACCGCGCGCGCTCGGCATGGACCTCCGCGTCGGTGGTCCTCACGATGTTGTCCGCACGAGCTGCGCGTGGACGTCCAGTCGCCAGTCCTGAGCAAAGAGGAACACCAGGCCGCCGATGACGAGGTAGGCCCCAGGAAGGATGAGGTTCGGCAACGCGTTGTCGCCATTCCTGAACGGTGCACCGATCCCCAGGCGCTGGAAGAGGTTCACGACGTCGTAGAGGCTTGAGAGAAGCGCCAGGCCGAAAAAACCCAACGCGAAGACGAGGAAGGGTCGGCTGCGCTCCAGCGCCGAAAGGACGAGAAGGCCCAGAGCGATCACGACGAGGACCGAAGTGCCCCGGAGCCAGAAGTCGGCCGGTTCGGCGCTCGAGTTGTCGTTCACCCACATGGCGAGGCCGAGGACCCCGAACCCGACGACGACCGCCGGCCACAGGCGCCCCTGGACTCCGACCCTTCTCGCCCGGAGGTGGTAGTAGGCGACGACGACGGCGAATCCGACCACGATGGCGATCGCCCAGTACAGGGTCGACCAACCGCCCAGCGAGGCGAACGGCTGGGCCTCGAAGGCACGGCCGAGAAGGGGTGCCGGTGTTCCGGCCCGGCGGGAGACGAAGACGCCAACGCAGGACAAGGAGCCGCGGCCGAGCGAGTGGCAGTGGGCGCGAACCGCAGGTGTCGACCACACGTAGAAGGGAAGGGCGCCAAGGATGACGATCCCGAACACGAGCGAGGCAAACCCGTGGCCGCTCCGGAACAGCCTCGTTCTCGCCCGGGCCCGACTCACACCGTCGAGGGCTGCACCTGCGTCGGCCGCCGAATCCATCCAGACTAGTTTGTAACTCAGACTTGGCCACGTCAAGTGGCATCCGACCCTCGCCACCCGTCGGTGTCGGCACACTCGCCTCAGCCGACAGGTAACCGCGCGCGACGCACGCACCGTCCGGCGGGGACTCATCCGTAGCGCGGTACACGCACCATTGCTCGGTGGATCCCGTCGCAGTCATACTCGAGAGGATGGAAGTGCGATCCACCGTGGTCGCCATTACGGGGTCCGTGGCAGTTGCAGCGCTGTGCGCGTCGCTCATCGCGGTCGACTCCGGTGGTTCCGCGCCCACCGTGTCGGCACGCAGCGGCACCACCACCTCCACGTCGACGACCCATCCGAGGTCAGCGACGGCGCAGACCACCGCCGCCTCCACATCGAGCCCCATCGCTCAGCTGAGTGCCGGCGGTGGGTGGGCACTCACCCGTACCGGGCTCGAGGTCACGAAGAACAGGGGCCGAACGTTCTCGACCGTCGAGCCGCCCATCCCGACGAACGAGATCCGCGCAGTTGCGATGAATGGCACACGGGTCACCGTCGCCGGTTCCTCCACCTCTCAGGCGGACTTCGCCGACGACGAGGTCTCGATAACCGCGTCCTCCGACGGCGGCCGCACCTGGTCGCCGGCGATCTCGGTCGCCTCTCCTCCCGGGACCCCTGCGGATGCCGTCCAGCTCGTCTCGAGCGGTGGGTCCGTTGTGGGCATGCTGATCACGGCGCTCTCACCGCCGACGTCTTGGGGAGTCTGGTTCTCCACCACCAACGACGGCGCGACGTGGACCGAGGAGGCAAGGGTGCCCTCCGGAGGTCTCGTCACCGACGCAGGTGGCGCGCTCTGGCTCGTCAGCAGCCCCACAAGCCACGAGCTGTTCCGAAGTGCCAACGCCGGCAAGCAGTGGACAAGGGTGCGTCTGCCGAGGGCAATCACCGGAGCTGCCCTCGACCTTGCAGGCACATTCCCGACAGGGCGCGTCGTGCTCGTCGCCGATACCCCCGATCCCGCCACAGGGGTACCGATTGACGTCCTCACGACGAGTGATGGGGGAAGAACGTGGAAGACGCTGGCTCACTCCTTCTTCACCGGCGGGCTCGGAGGCAACGTTCCGATGACGGCCGCAGTCGTCGGGCACACGATGTGGATCGCCGGCTCAGGCGCCCGACCGCAACTCGTCGAGTCCACAGGCAAGGTGATGGACCGAACGCCGCCTCGGAGAAGAGCCACGGTCCAAGCAGTGAGCGCCGCAAGTCCCTCCACAGCCTGGGCGATCGACGTCGCGAGCAGCTGCCCCGAGGGCAAGGCGTCGTGCCACGACTCGTGGTGGCTCTACAGGACCTCGAACGCGGGCCTCAGCTGGACACCTATGCACCTCACGCCAGCAAACGAGTAGCTGTCTGAGGACCCAGGTGCAGCACGTCCCCTAATTCCACGGAGATCGTTCCAGCCTGACCCGAAACGCCGGCTCGGCATCAGCGCTGGGCGGTGCAGTAGAGAACCTTCGTCGTGACCACGATCTCGCCAGTGGCCGAGCACTCCAGACGCTCCAGCGCCTCGGCCTTGAGCAGTTCCAGGCTGTCGGCGTCTAGACCCTGGAGGAAGAAGCGGACGGCGTGGGTCCACTGGATGGCCCACCAGTCCTCAGCCGAGGCCAGGGTGTCGACCCAGCTTCGAATGGTCACCGTGGCCTGCGAGAAGCCGACGGCCGTCACCGTCTCCACCAGATCGGGCATCGGGGCCGAAGCCCGGGCGGCGAGATCGTCTTGGACCGAGGGGGCGAGGCGAGAAAAGTACTTGGCTCTAAGGTCGACGGGGAGGCTGGCTGAGGAATCCGGTCCCGGCACCGAGAGGCCGAGGCGGCCGCCGGGGCGTAGCACCCGCCGCCACTCGGCGAGCGCTGCGGTCGAGTAACCGAGGAACTGCCAGACCGACGCCGCCACCGCCACGTCGAAGCTGGCGTCGCCGAAGGGAAGCTGGCCGGCGTCGGCCCGGACCCACCCACGGCTGTCTATGCCGGCGGCTCGCTCCTTGGCGACCTGAAGCATCCTGAGGCTCCGATCGACCCCGACCCCCGGACCGGCGTCGGGAACCTGGGCCGCCGCCAGGAGGGCCAACCCGGTCCCCGTGCCCAGGTCGACGACCGACTCGCCGGGTCGGATCCCCACCTCTTCCACCAGGCCTTTGGCGAGCCGCGCGATGAGCGGAGTGGCGCCATAGGACTCAGCCACCACATCCCACCGGTCGGTGCCGGGGCACCTCGTAGTTTCAACCACGGCGCGATTGTTGCCCAACCAATGCGATGCCAGGCTGTCGTTCCGGCGAAGTTGGCCGATGTCCGACTGGCCCTGGCATAGCGCGCCGCTGCTGGCGTAGGTAGCTCTCCCCGAGAGACTGACCGCACTCCCCACGAGCACCAAAGTCGCGCGCCAGAAATGCAGCAACAAACGTTTATGGATTCTCTGGTGCGCGCGCACGAAGGGATACGAACTCATCATCGTGTCGGCGAATTCCAGAAACCGTCTGGCGGCCTCGGTCCGGCCAAGGGCGTAGCGCTAAGTCACACTCGGCAGTCCGGTCCGTGTGGGGATCACCCCGTACACCAAGAGCCAAGAGCTCGACGGGTTCTCGTACCTCACCGCGATCGGACCAATCTCACCGAGGAACCTTCGATAGCCAGGCGGAAAAGTGAAACCGATCTCCGCTCCGCCGCTCGCAGGATCCGACGGCTGGCCGGCGACCCCCTTCCCACCGCCCGCTGAGCGCCGTCGAGCAACGCGATCGCGTCGTCGACCAGCGCCAGGGACTCTGCCATCAGCCCATCCTGCCGCAGGCGGGGGTCCGGCTGTTGGAGCCGCCCGATCGTCGGGAGCAGTTCGACTCCCGCGTCGGTGTCTTCCCGAGCTTGCGCTTCTCGCTAAGTTCGCGGCTGTGAGTGCTCCGTGACCGCGACGACCGTCGACCCGGACAGGCTCCCCACCACCGTCGTCCCCTCGGCGTACCGGCTTCGCCTCGAGCCCGACCTGGAGTCGGCGTCGTTCATCGGTCGCGTCGAGATCGACGTCGTCGTTGCCGAGCCGACGTCGACGGTGGTCTTGAACGCTCACCAGCTGGAGCTCGATGCGCCGAGCGTTCGCGCCGACGACGGGCCCACGACGCAAGGCACCGTCACCCTCGACGAAAACCTCCAGCGGGCGACCCTTGCATTCCCAACCGCGCTCGCGGTCGGGAGCCACACCGTGTCGCTGACGTTCCGTGGCGTACTGAACGACGAGCTCGCCGGTTTCTACCGCTCGACCTTCGAAGACGAGGACGGTACGACGCACACCATCGCGACCACGCAATTCGAAATGACCGACGCGAGGCGGGCCTTCCCGTGCTTCGACGAACCCGCGTTCAAAGCGACTTTCGACGTTACGCTGATCGCCACTCGAGACATGACCGCGTTCTCGAACTCCGCGCCGGTGAGCGAGCGGACGCTCGAAGACGGCCGCCGCGAGATCCAATTCGCCCCCACGATGCGCATGTCGACCTACCTGGTCGCGTTCATCGTCGGACCCTTCGAGCAGACGGCCACGCGCGACGTTGACGGCGTGCCGCTGAGCGTCGTCTACCGGGCGGGCAAGCACCACCTCACGGATTTCGCGCGCGAGGTTGGCGAGTTCGCACTGCGCGCCTTCGAGGAGTACTTCGGGATCCCCTATCCAGGGGACAAGGTCGACCTGGTCGCCATCCCGGACTTCGCCCCCGGTGCGATGGAGAACCTCGGATGCGTCACCTTCCGCGAGGCGGAGCTCCTCGTGGACGCCACGACTGCGTCGCAGAACGAGCTCGTTCGGATCGCGAGCGTCATCGCGCACGAGCTGGCGCACATGTGGTTCGGCGACCTGGTCACGATGTCCTGGTGGGAAGGCCTGTGGTTGAACGAGGCGTTCGCGACCTTCATGTCGTACGTCTGCCTGGACAGGTTCCGGCCCGAGTGGAAGATGTGGGTTCGCTTCGCCTCAGAGCGCGAGACGGGCATGCTCCTCGACTCGGTGCACGTCACCCGCCCGATCGAATTCCCCGTTCGCTCCCCTGCCGAGGCCTTGGCGATGGCGGACCCGATCACCTACCAGAAGGGCAGCAGCGTGCTCCGAATGCTGGAGCAGTACCTCTCCCCCGACACGTTCCGGGACGGCATCCGTCACTACCTGCGAACCCATTCCTACGGCAATACGGTGACGGACGACCTGTGGGCGTCGCTCGAAGCGGTATCTGGGCGTCCCGTCGGCGAGATCATGACCACCTGGATCCACCAGGGCGGCCATCCGATCGTCTCGGTCGACGCCTCGGCGCTTGCCCAGCAGCCCTTTGAGCTCGGCCCGGCGCTGGGCGATTCGGCGATCGGAGACCACTGGCTGGTGCCGATCGTCGAGCGGCCACTGGCCAGCGGGGACAGCACGACCCAGCTGCTTCGCGAAGGACGCGAGCCGCTCATGTGCGCGGCTCCCGTCCTCGTGAACGCCGGAGGGGCGGGCGTCTACCGCACGAGCTACGCCCCCGAACAGCTCTCGGCGGTCGTCGAGCACCTCGGCTCGCTCTCGGAGATCGAGCGCGCCGTGCTCGTCGGCGACACGACCGCGCTCGCGTTCGCCGGGCACCGCACCGTCGCGGACGTCCTCGCGATCGCCTCGAGGTTGGGGACGGAAGTCGAGCCCCAGGTCTGGGAGGCGGTCGATCGTCTCCTCGACTTCCTCGACCGGACCGTGACCGAACCGCAGCGCCCGCTGCTGGCCGCGAAGGTACGCGTCCTCATGGGCCCGCTCTTCGCCAAGCTCGGATGGAGTCCTGAGGCCGGCGAGGACCCGCGAGCCCAGGTACTGCGGGCGACCCTCATACGGCGACTCGGGACCACGGGCGAAGACACCGAGGTCAGGAAGGAGGCCGTGCGACGCTTCGATCTCGGCCAGCTCGAGGGCGATCTCGCCACATCGGTCGTCGCGGTCGTGGCGGGGCTCAACCGTCCCGGTGATTACGAAGAGATGATCCGACGATTCAAGTCCGCCCAGGATCCCCAGACCGAGCGGCGGTACCAGAACGGCATCGCGGCGTTCACCGACGCGTCGCTGATCATGCGTGCGTACGCGGACGCATTCGAGGTGTTCCGACTTCAGGATGCGCCAATCGTGATCTTCCAGCTCATGTCGAACCGCGTCGGCGGGCTGGAGGTCTGGTCGGCGATCAGCAACGACTGGGAAGCCACGGTCGAGCGCGTCCCGATGTCCCTGCACTTCGCGCTCGGGATCGGGCTCATCTTCCAGGTCTCCGACCGGGACGTCGTCGCGGAGGTGGCCGAGTTCCACCGCCAGCATGTCCTGCCAGCGGGCCAGCGGCTGATCGACCAGGCCCTGGAGTGGTTCGCCGCGTCGTCCATGCTCGCGGAGCGGGAGGGACCGACGCTCGCGTCGGCGCTCGCCTGAACACCCGAGCGGTGATCCGCCCCGGCCAAATGGTCAGATCAGTTGGCGCAACGCGGCGACCGTGCGCACACCGACATCGTCCTCCGGGACTTCGTCACCGTCTTCGAGGGTCCACAGAGTACGGACGACGGTGTAGACGTAGCACCAGGCAGCCAACCGCTCCCTGTCGAGGTCGAGCACCTCCGCATAGATCCCGAGACGCCTGCGGACGAGGGCGAGGACATCCGTCGTCCGGGAGACGAGCTCGAGCGGGTTGCTGAGGGCGGGGGCGACATCGGCCGACCGGTCGCCGTAGAGGCCCCACGGGTCGACGACGACGAGCCCGCGCTCCTCGTCGGCGAGGACATTGCCGTGATGGAGATCCCCGTGGAGAAGGTACGGGACGCTGTGGTCTGCGAGCAGCTCCGCCAACAGCGCTTCGGCGGTGTCGCGCGCAGACCGCATCACCGGGACAGCGGTACCGAGCTCGTCCATTCCGAGCACGACCGGCAGCCGGGTCTCGGGTGCGCTCGCCGCTTTGCGACGGGCGACGCTTCCGTGCGGGCCCCGATCGAAGTCCTCGAATGCCTCTGCGAACTCCTCGATCGGTCGCAGTCCCAGCGCACCAGGTTCGTCGAGCGGCCGTCCGTAGTCGCGGATCACGGTCGCCAAGGTCTCCGTGGCGGCGTCGTCGTCCCGTTCGGCCATCTCCTCGAGCGTCGTGCCGGGGAGCGCCCGATCGAGCAAGAGGACCCCGTTGGCGGCATCTTCCTCGACCACCCCGACCGCCCTCGGACCGCCGAGGCGAAGTCCGAGCAACTCCCTTTCGGCACCCTCGATGTCGGGGAGGTCCGTCGGCTGGATCTTGAGGACGCACGCACGGCCTGCACGGTCGACCGGCACGACGTAGCTGTGGGAAAGGGGGAACTCACCAGTGACCGTCAACTCCCAGCGCTCGAGGTAAGCGGCGACGATCTCCGGGAGCTGATCGAGCCAGGACTGCCAGGACCGGGGGAGCTGCTCTCGGTAGGAATCGGGCAGTTCGAGCTCGTAGGCGTCAGCCATCGCGTCCATAGTGACATCGACCAGTTCCGACGTCGTTGGCGAGGCAAGGGCCGTTCCGTGGCCCGGTCCTCGCTGTGCCCGCCGACTCCACGGGCAAATGGCCGTCGGAGGTCCGTCGCGCGATCGAGAACGGCGGCCGAAGCAGACCACCCGCTCCCGGTGTCCGTCGTACCGGGCGTCAACGCGGCGTGCCGTGGGCTGCTTCCTCGATAAGCGACGCCGCTCGTTCCACACCACGACGCGAACGGATCACTTCACTGAGACGCGCCATCTTCGTGCGTAGCTCACCGTCCTCCAGCAGCTCATCCACCGCGGCAATCAGCTCGTCGTCGTGGTGATCGTAGGTGGAGAGCCGTCGACCGAAGCCCGTCTCGGCCACCCGCTGGGCGTTGTCGTGCTGGTCCCAGAAGAGCGGAAGGGTGACCATCGGCTTGCCGAAGTGGAAGCACTCGGTGGTCGTGTTGTTCCCGCCGTGCGTGACGACGAGATCGACCAACGGCAGCACCTTGGTCTGGGGCACCTGGGGCGCGCCCCACATGTTGTGGGGCAGCTCGTAGGTGTCGGCGAGAGGGCCCTTGCTCACGATGTACCGATGAGGCGTGCGTGAAAGGACAGTGACGAGACGCTCCATCAGCGGCACGTCTGCCGACCCGAGCGAGCCGAGTGAGAGATAGACCAGTCCGCCACCCGGCCGACGGACGAACTCTTCGAGCTCCGGTGTCAGGCTCCCCTCCGTCTCACGGACACAGGACTCCAAGCGGTGCCATCTTTCGCCGAGGGAACGACGGTCGGTGTAGTCGACGACCTCGGGATAGACATAGAGATTCAAGACGTCGGACTGGTGGATGAACTCGAGATCGTGCAGTCCGGGGGCCCCGCAGGCACGTACCCACTCGTCGAATTCCGACCAGAGGTCCCGGTGCAGGCGCTCGTACTCCCCACGGAACGCCGGCCAGCGGCTGTCGTCGCCGACGGGGTACCCCGAGAACTTCGGCGGCAGCCGGTCACCACCCAGCTCGAGCGGGTTGCAGGAGAGGATCCGGACGAAGGGAGCGCCGGCCGTCAGCAGCGCCGGGAAGGCGCAGACGTTGTCCTCGACCACGACGTCGGGGCGTTGTCGGTCGACGACCGCTTCCAACTGGTCCTGCACGAAGCGCGCTCCGTCGAGAAGCGCCTGCCAGGTGGGGTTGACGAAGTGCTCGAGCTGCTCGATCGTCGGGAACCTGAAGACCGACGCGGTCTCCCTCACGAAGTCCGTCCAGAACTGGCCGGCGCCGCCATCGACCTCGTCGGGGCCGGCGGCGACCTCGTCGGGACCGTCGGCGACCCCCCGTCCTCCGCCGCCGTTGCCGCTCGCTGGAGCGGTGGCGGGTGGTGTGGCGGGCGGTGCGAGCTCTACGAGATCCTCCTCGAACCCCAGGGCTTCCAGCCGACCTTGCCACGACGCCTCGGACGCGAAGACGACCCGATGACCACGGTCGCGGAGCACCGCGCCGATGCCGATGCAGTTGTTGGTGGGACCGTATGCGCTCTCGGGCATGAAGAGGACGGTCAACGGGCGCGACATCGCGGGGGAACCTACTCCTCCGCCGTGCTCGGGGGACAAGTAGCGGGCTGGGTGCTGCGACGTGCGATGGGTGGACCGTCAGGTTGGGCGAGCCGCTCGAGCTGGGCCAGGCTGCGCAGCCCCTTGGCCGCTAACCCGGGAACCACCTCGAGCGCAAGGGAAACAGGTAGCGATCGGTCACGGCGTTGAGCACGCGGCGCGCCTCTCGGAAATGGTCGGCGACGTCACCGACGACCGCCAAGGTTCCGGTCACGGGCTGTCCGAGAGCGGCCGCCATCCGCGTCGCCGCGTGGTACCAGCGGGACCCCAGAAGCTCGAACAGCGCGACGCCGTCCAGCTCCGCGACGTCGTCGGCGCGGATGCCGCCGTGACGCAGCAGCCGGTCGGCCGTCGCACCCGTCGGAACGGGAGGATGGTCCGGGAAGACACCGAGGAGGAACAGGGAGAGGTCACCCAGACGCCGGTACACCCCGGGCCGCTCCCTCGGTTCGACCGCCTCCAAGAGCGAGGCCAGGCGCACGGGGTCGAGCTCGCTGAACCGCTGTCTTCTCCAGCCCAGCGACGTCCGCCGCCAGGTGACCCCGCTCGAGACCCGGGTGTACGACGCCAGCAGCTCCACGAAGAAGTACCGGCGCAACGGGTCGCGCAGGACCGCGCGGAGAGCGGCGACGTCGAATACGGGGATCCGTTGGCGCGGTCCCATTCGCTCCTCGACAAAGGTCACTCCCTCGAGCGACGTCGCGGTCCGGTGCACCGCGACGGCGAAGGCGAGGAACGGCGACACGTACCTCCCTGGTCCGGCGTCGCCGGCATCGAAGATCGCCGCCTCGAGCGCCGGAGATCCGAACGCCGCGACCAGACCGCCATCCGACGAATGGACGGCCCCCAGCAACTGGCGGTCCACCTCGCTCAGCTGCTGACGGTAGAGAAGCTCGACATCGATACGGGGGAGCGTATTCGCCTACCGAGCACCATGAGACCGGACGGAAGCGAGGTGCCTGGACGCGACGTCTCCAGGAGCGAACGAGGAATCGTCAGCTTGCGGGCCCGCGGTGCTGCGCGCACCGCGTGACAAGCGGGTCCTCTTCCAGGGCGCGGTCGTCGACGGCCGTCCCGCACACCTCGCAGGTTCCATAAGAACCGTCGTCGAGCGAATCCAGGGCACGGTCCACGTCGTCGAACAGCTGCTCCGCCGCCCGCACCAGGACGCGGTACTCACCCACGACAGATGTCCCGTCCCGTCCCGGAGCTCGCCCGTCTGTGAATGGCACCGTCGCGGCACCCTAGTCCGTCGACGGCGCGACCTTGGGATCTATCCCGTCGGATCTTCGGGCGCGCATTCGGCCCCATCCGGGTTCCGTAGGCTGGCACAGATGCGCCACGGACACAGCGAGGCTGACGTCGTTCCCGGTCGGCCAGGCGCGACCTCGGGGCCCGACGACGCCTCCTGCTGGCTGGTGCGGGCGGTCGGCGCCGGCGCTCGGGTGCCGTGCCTCGACGGGGTCGAGCGTCCCTACGTGGACCTCGACAGTGCGGCCTCCACCCCGGCTTCCGTTTCGGTCGCCGCGGCCGTCGACGCATTCCTTCCGAGCTATTCGAGCGTGCACCGGGGCGCGGGATTCAAATCGCGGCTGTCGACGACCGCCTACGAGGCCGCTCGCCACCTTGCCCTGCGCCACGTCGGGCGGGACGGGGGTAGGCACACGGCGGTCATCTGCCGAAACACGACCGAGGCGCTGAACCATCTCGCCTACAGGCTGCGCCTCGACCCGAACGACGTGGTGCTCACCACGGTTGTCGAGCACCACGCGAACCTCCTGCCCTGGGCGCGCTACGCGCGCCGCCGGTACGTCGAGTGCGGGACCGATGGCGTGTTCGACATCGAGGACGTCGTGGCAGGGCTCGACGAGAAGCCGAGACCCAAGGTGCTCGCGCTGACCGGCGCCTCAAACGTCACCGGGTGGCTTCCACCGGTCGACGAGCTCTGCGATGAGGCACATGGGCGCGGCGTCACCGTCGTCCTCGATGCTGCCCAGCTCGCGCCGCATCGGCCCGTGCCGACCGGACCGGACTTCGTGGCCTGGAGCGGGCACAAGATGTACGCACCCTTCGGTGCCGGGGCGCTCGTCGGGCCGTTCGCCGCGTTCGCCGAGGGAGAGCCGTTCCTCGCAGGCGGCGGCGCCGTGGAGCTCGTAGACCTCGACGAAGTGCTGTGGACGGATCCCCCCGAGCGTGAGGAAGCAGGCTCACCGAACGTCATCGGTGCCGTGGCCCTCGGCGCAGCGATCGAGGAACTCGCACAGATCGGCTGGGATGCGATCTCGCGGCACGAGGCCGCGCTCGCCAGACGCCTTCGTCGGGGACTCGCCTCCATCGAGGGCATACGGCTGCTCGGGCCATCGCCTGACGTCGACACCCTCGCGGTTGCGACCTTCACGGTCGAGGACATGCACCACGCCCTCGTCGCCGCACGGCTCGCAACCGAGTTCGGCATCGGCGTGCGCCACGGCTGCTTCTGTGCGCACCCCTACCTGATCCGGCTGCTGGGCCTCGGCTGTGACGGTATCGCGACGGCGAGATCGCAGGTGTTGCGAGGTGACCGTCGACGCATCCCGGGGGCGGTTCGTGCAAGCGCTGGGCTCACCACGACGGTCGCCGACGTGGACGCGCTGCTGGTCGCGTTGCGACAGTTGATCTCGGGCTCGCCACCACCGGTCGACTACGTCCAGGACACTGCGACCGGCGACTTCTTCCCCGCTGTCGAGGGAACCGGCTGGTGGAGCCCGGCGAGCGGCGCGAGCGGAGGTTGCGCGCGCGGATAGCGGTGTGCTCGTGCGTGGGCTATCTCATGCCGAGCGCTTGCGACGGGAGGCCTCTCGTGCATTCCCATCGGCTCCCCGACCCACCGCAGGTTGAGCGCTGGTTGGCGCGGCCGTCGAGAGGACGCCGGTGGTCGACAACGGATCGTCATCTTCAGGTTTGTCTTCTGACACCGGCGGCGCGTCGGTTTCGGACTTCGGGGTGCCCTCCACCACGGGCAGTACGGCCGTCTCGGCGATGCCTGCGCCTTCTGTGTCATCGTGGTCTGCGCCATCGTCGTCTGCGCGATCGTCATCTTCGGCATCTTCGGCATCGCGAGACGACTCCGGACCCCCGACGATGATGGCAATCCGCTGCTGCAGCTCGAGCAGGCTTCCAATGGCGTCGGCACGCGCGGCGCGGAGGTCCTCAAAACTCTCTTCGATTTCACGCTCGGCCCGTCTTGCGCCATCCACGATCCGCTCTGCCTCCGCGCGCGCGGTTGCGAGGATCCTCTCGGCCTCAGACGCGGCTGACTCACGCCGTTCCTCGGCCTCACGTTCGGCTTCGGACCGGAGCTCCTGGGCGGCCCGAAGTGCCGACTCCAGGACCTGCCCCATGCGCTCGCTGAACGCACTCATTGACTGGGGTGCGGGCAACCCGGCACTCTGCTCGAGCACGGTGATCGTCGCCCGCAGATCGGTGACCTCGGACGCGAGCGACTCGCGGACCCGTTCGGCCGCCACCGCCCGGTTCTCGGCGTTAGCTAACCACTCCACGACGCCTCCCAGGTACGCGTCGACCTGGGCCCGGTCGTAGCCCCGCACCGAGATGCCGAAGCCCGGAATCGTGATGTGGTCAGGCGGCGGGATCGTCATGGCTCCACCTCCCTCGTCCGACTCGAACTTTTCCCCGGCCATGCCGGTTTCTACCCATCGCTCGACCGATTCGGACCAGCAGCCGACCACTCGATCGCAGATCGGGATCCGGCGTTGCGGCGGAAGAGACGCTGGTTGTTCCCGCACCGTTCGCCGGTAACCGGCCGTCTCGCGGCAGCGGCGCGGGCTGATGGTCGGGGGCGCGGTAGGCGTCACCCTCACCCTTTACCGAACGGCCCAAAGGTACGCCGCGGCCCGTCGCACCTGACCGTGGCCGGATTCGGCGAGAGGACGGAGGTGGTCACTCAGGCGTTCGGTTTCCTCAGGAGTGAGCGCCTCGGCCATTGCCTCTGCGAGCGTCGGTGCCAATGGATTGTACGCAGTGTGAAGCATCGCATCCCATGAGCTCCGCCAGGGGCTGGACCGGTACTCCTCGATGTCTGCCTCAAGGCGCAGGTGAACGTCCTCGAAGCCGGCGTCCTCCGCCAACGCGAGAAGTTCCCGCTCGTCGAAGTTGAACATGGGGTCGGTCGCTGGTGGCTGGCGGCGCTCGTAGACCGCCTTCACCTTGGAGGCAACCTTCGTCACTGCCGAGACGTCGTACCCGTGGAACCGGTCCTTCGGCTCGGGGAAGCCAAAGCTGTTGATGGGCTCGAAGAGCGAGAGCCGTCCGCCCGGTCGAAGGACGCGGAAGAACTGACTGAACGCGCGCGCCCTCTCTTGCTCGTAGATGAGGACGGAGCGGAGCGTGACCGCGTCGACGGTCGCGTCCTCGATTGCCGACAGGTCGCTCGCCGGCGCTCGGACGAATCGACACCGGTCCACGACTCCGGCATCTCCGGCGAGCTCGCGGCAGCGCTCGAGCAGGTCGGTCGAGACGTCGCTGAAGACCACTTCTCCCGACGGAGCGACCGCATCGAGGGCAGCGAAGGCGATGAGGCCATCACCGCAGCCAACGTCGAGCACCCGGTCGCTTGGAGAAAGGCGGGCGTTGGCGACCACGCGGTCGCGCACGGGAGCAAGGAACGCGAGCGTGCGGCGGAGAGACTCGGCGTCGCCACCGTGGCGCCGCTCCGCGAACCAGACCGCCCACCGGTCCTTGGCGAGTCGCCCCGAGGAGGAATCGACGCCGGTCACCCCGTCAATAGTGTCTGAACATTGCCATCGGGCGCGTCCGATGCGCCCGTAGTGCGTACCCAGCACTGGCAGCCCCGCCACCCCGCCGCAGTCGCCGAACCGGAACTACGGACACCATACGCACCGACCCGTCGCCGCGACTGGCTATCCAGCTCGCAAGACCGAGTCGTTCGTGGACCCGGGGGCAGCGAGTGGTCGTAAGCAGAACACCGGCCTGCGTCACAATGACGCCGTGGGGGCGATCGATGCCAGCCTGAGGCGCGTTTGGGATGGAGAGATCGAGAGGGCGGAGTTCGTCGTTCGTACCGACGTGCCGACGTATCGGGATCGACTGGTCAAGATGGGCTGGCAGCCGCCGGACTTCTCGGGCGCATTCGTCCGCAGCCTCGACGCAACTTCCGACGTGGAGGCGATCTTCTCCCGCTTCAGCCAGCACCTCGAGGCCATGGTCCGACAGAGCGCTCGGCTGGAACCCATTCACTGGGAAGGCGGCCTGTGCGAGTTCGCCGACCGGTTGCAAGGCAGCGGGCTCGCATGGTGGCTCTACGGCAGCGCCGCACTGGCGGTGCGCGGCATGGACGTCGAGCCCGGTGATCTGGACCTGCACGTCGACGACGCGTATCTCGCCGGGGAGCTCATGGCTGACCTACTCGTCGAGCCCGTCACCCACATGCGCGGCTGGGTAGCGGACGCGGGAGGTCGTGCCTATTCAGGCGTCATCATCGAGTGGCTCGCAGGAGCTCACCCTTCCGGCTGGGATCCGCCGCACGAGCAGGACGAAGCTGCTCGCGACTACCTGGAGCTCATCCTCTGGAACGGAAGGGAGATCCCCGTGCCGAGACTTGATCTTCAGCTGGCCGTCGCGGAGCGACGAGGACTCGACGGCCGGGCGGCGCTCATCCGCCGAGGCCTCGGGCGATGAGGTCCTGTCCAGCTTGCTCGGGAGTCCAATGCGGAGATTTGCCAACGCTCCACGGCGGTCACTGCCCGCGTCCCGGCGGCCTGGGGCACGACCGCCAGCGAGGACCACCGGGGTCATGAGGCAGGCTCCCTCCGTTGCTGCAAGTGGATAGGTTCCGGGATAGCCAAGAGCCGCGTCCCGACCGAAGTTTCCGGCCGTACGAGTTCGATCGGAGGACCCGATGCCAGCCGACCAGCCGACCATCCTTGCGAGCTCGGCGGGCTTTCGGCCCGGTGATCGCACGAAGTACGCGTTCGACGCCGTGGTGCGGCACGCGTTCGATCTGTCGGGAGTCTCCGATCACCGCCCTCGCATGTGCCACATCGGCACCGCAGGGGGTGACCAGCGCGCCTTCAACGCCCTTGTCTCCGAAGCTGGCCACGCGTTGGGCGTGGACGTCGTACACCTGAACCTCTTCCCCATGCCCCCGGTCGACGACATCGCGGGCCTGCTGGTCCAGTCGGACGTCGTGTGGGTGGGAGGGGGAAGTGTCGCCAATCTCCTCGCAGTCTGGGACGTGCACGGGATGGGGCCGATGCTCGCGGACGCGTGGCGCTCCGGAGTGGTGCTCGCGGGCGTCTCCGCGGGCTCGGTCTGCTGGCACGTCGGCGGGACGACCGACTCCTACGGACCTGAGCTCCGGCCGGTGACCAACGGCCTCGGCTTCCTTCCCTACTCGAACGGCGTGCACTACGACTCCGAGCCCCGCCGCCGTCCACTCTTCCAGCGACTCATCGCAGAGGGGGTCCTGCCGGACGGGTACGCGACCGACGACGGCGTAGGGCTCGTCTATCGGGGGACCGAGCTCTTCGAAGCAGTGACCGCCATCGCTGGTAAAGGTGCCTACGCCGTGCGTCGGGAGGCCGAGGGGGTGGTCGAGGAGCGCATCGAGCCGCGCGTGTTACCGGACGCCGACTGAGGGGACTTCGACCTGAAGTGCCGTGGCACGACGGCTCGCACTCCCGGCGCGTGTACAGCGGTCTCTACGCGGAGGGAGCAGGGAGTAGGGGTGCGGGCGGCATGGGGATTCTGCCAACTCGGCAGGTCACGATTATGGGACGCTTCACTTGCATGGAGAGAATCCTGGTAGTCATCGTGAGCGGGGTCAGGAGTCCATGAGCTCTCGCGCGGTCGCGTCGCTGCTCCTCGGTTCGGTGGCCCTAGCGGGTGCCGTGGTGAGCGCGACGGTGGTGGTGGGCAATTCAGGCGGACCCCCAGACGTAACGGTCCCAGACGTACTCGGTCTTCCTGCTCTCAAGGCGGCGTATCGGATCGATTCCGCCCACCTCAAGCCGGTGTGCCGTGCTGCCCATCGCCGAGGAACAGTCGTGGAGCAGCGTCCAGGCGCCGGGGCTGACGTTGCCCGAGGCTCAGTGGTGACGATCTTCAGCGGCGGCCATGAGTGCCCAACCGTAAAGCTGGTACCCGTAGCGACATCGAGTTCCAGGCCGACGACTACCACGAGCCCGACCAAGCGGCTCCCGCTCACCCAAATCCCATCAGACGCCACCATTGGAACGATCACCATCGCGTTCGTGAGTCTCACAGTGGGCTATGTGCTCGTCAGCGCGACGAAGGGGAACAGGTGTGAGGTCGCCGTCGAGAAGACGACCGATGGGGGTGCCACCCTCGGAGCGCCGGTACCAGTCGCACCATGCTCCCAGTTCACACAGGACACCACAGTGGTGAAGCTGAGCTTCGACGACCACGGTGATGGCTTCGTCTACTACGGAAGGTCGTTGTACGCGACCCACGATGGGGCCACCACCTGGCATGCCGTACCAGAGCCGGGCCAAGTGGTCGACGTCGACGCTGTCGGCTCCTCGGTCTGGATGTTCGTCGGTCAATGCAAGACACCGACCTGCTGGCTCGTGCTGATGGAGTCGACAGACGGCGGCAGGAGCTGGCGCCGGAGCCCCGTGGAGCCTCCCATTCTGGCGACGACGACCGATCCCCGGCTCGTGCGGATGAGCACGGCCTCTGCCTACGTGCTGACAGCGCCGCGCCAGAACGCCTTCGGCGAGCCGGACACAGTCCCCATATGGTCGACGACGGACGGCGGGCGCTCCTGGGCGCAGCACGACCTTCCCTGCTCGATCGACTCCGGCGACGTGGTGATGACGGCGTCACCGGACGGCGAGCTCTTCGCCGTCTGCGCGTCTGAGCCGGCAGCTGGCAGCCAGCTGAAATCGGTCGTGGTCTCCACCGACGGAGGCGTCACCTGGTCGTCGGCCGGTCCGTGCACAACCGCGATCCTGAAAGGTGAGTGCACCTCCAAGTCTCTGATCTTCGGCTACCTGTCCACACTGGTTTCGCCCGCTCCGACAGTGGTCTATCTCACGGGGCACCGCAGCCCCATCTACATGACGACGAACGGCGGCGAGACGTGGACCATCGTCGGGGGGACAGCCTCCACAGGCAATAGCGCGCTCACCTTCTTCAACCGAGAGGAGGGGGTGGTTCTCTCTGACAACTTCGCCCGAACCCTGTCGCGAACCGACGACGGTGGCGCCACCTGGACGAAGGTCACATTGAATCCGACTCACTGATTCTGACCTCCTACGACGATCTGGCGAACGTGACGAGGTCCGTTGTTTCCAAGCGCTGAACGCTATGGGGCGCTCGACATCAGGGAGTCACAAGGTGTCTGTATCAAGATTGTGCCGTGCGAGGGGCCTCCTCGTCACTGCACTACTTCGTCGTATCGTTAGATCGACGGCGTGCGGTCAAATGCCAGCCACCGGTCTTCAAGTTCTCCTACTATTCGAACGTGCCTTCCGAGAAACTGCGACTGCGCATCGGCAACCTCGCGAAGGCCGTTCTGGTGAGTGGCCAGGCATACCAGGATCCGAAAGATGCCCTCAACGAGTTCGTCTCCAACGCCGCGGACGAGTACGCGCAGACCGAGCGTCGTGGCGAGCGGGTCCGGATCCTCTTGCGCAGAAAGGGAAGATACCCGGTCATCGCCATCGATGATGTCGGCCGCGGAATGACGCCTGAACGTCTAAGAACCGTGGCGCGGAGTTTGTTCGAGTCGTCCAAGGTGGGCGATAGCCGGACGCTGGGGGAAAAGGCCATCGGGATCCTCGCCTTCCAGCAGCTCGGTGGACGCTGCGAGATCGTCTCCCGGGCGGAGGGGTGCCCTGAGACGTGGCTTTTGCGACTCGAACGAGGGAAGGTGACGGCAGTCCTCGAACGGGAGCGGCGCCGGGTTAGGGCGGAACCGGGAACGACCGTGTACCTCTCCGACCTGGATCCTGACGTCCTACGTGTGCTCACTCAGCGAAAGGTCGTCGACTATCTTCGCGCTCGACGCGGCCCGGCTTTGTCCCGGGGTGACTTCGAAGTCGAGGTGATCGAGGGGCGTTCCTCCGAACTTGTGCTTCCCGAGAAACCCGACGGTGTGCGCCTCGCAATACCACCGCGCAATACGCTTTGGGGACGCATCGAGTTCGCTCTTTACGTAGCCCCGAACGACCGACGGCGCCGAGTCGCGATCGTGGGACGTGCCGGAACCACCGTACTGGACGACCTCAGCGAACTCGACGAATTCGCAGGGCATCCTTGGGATAGCGACCGAGTCTCGGGACAGGTGGTCTTCGAAGCCCTGCAGCAGACTGCCGGTCGGCGGGCGATCCTTCGCGACCGCGATGCGTTCCCGCTCTTCGTGGAGGCTGTGAAGGCCGTCGAGCCCGCGGTGGCTCAAACGGTTGAACGGATCGCGAAGGAGATCGACGCCAAGACGGCGGATCGCCTCTCCGATGTCATACGGCGGATCTTCGGCAAAGTGCTGAAGGAGCTCGCAGATCTCGACAACCCGATGCGTTCGCCAGGTGGCATTGAGCGAGGAGGCGGAGGGCTCTTGGAGGCAGAGCCTCCGGCGACGGGTGAGCCGAAGGATGGAGCCAAGCTGGAACCTCCACCTGATGTGGGGGACCTGATGCCCCCGCCCGTAGATCCAGTAACTCCCGACGGCGCGGCCGACTCTGCGAAACCAGACCGGCCGGGGTCCAGCCGCTTACCGTCTGTCGCACCGGACCCCGAACCTGGCGAAGCAAGGAGCCGATTCGACCCGGAGGTGGGTGTCGTCCTCTTCAACGACCGTCATGGTGACTACTTGATGGTCAAGGACTCTGAGGCGATGCTTCTCGACTACTTGGCCACGCTCGTCGCCAAGGAGTACGTGGTTTACAACAACCCGCGAGCATCAGTCGAGGACCTCGGGGAAGAGCTGGTACGCATGCTGGTGCGGGTGCGGCGGCACATTCCGAGACGGCCCTGATTTGGAAGGGACCTTGATCAAGGCGAGGACAGCGTCTCTGCACTTGACCATGGGTCACAACGCTCGGGCGTCACGTCCCAACAGGTGCGCCCAACCAAGCGGCCACCATCCCCCACTTCCGCGACGACCCCTTGACCCTCGAGGTGTCGCTGGCAGCGGGTCTCAAAAGTCGCCGAGCCGTTCGGCTGCTCGCCACCGGGAGGCACTCCCCGGCCGCCGACAACGAACCCCACCCCTCTTGGTTGCTCTCAGAGGTGCTCACCCGTCTGTCGCTGTGTCGGCCGGTACCCGGTATTGTCATGCGCGTTTTCGTGCACGAAAACTTGCAGCCCCGGGGCCGCTAGCTCATCGGGAAGAGCAGGGGACTTTTAATCCCAAGGTGCCGGGATCGAGACCCGGGCGGCCCACCAGGTCAGTGGCACTTTTGCGCCCTCCCCTCATTCTCCTTGCTGCTCCCTGTCCCAACAGTCGTCCTCAACACCTGTTGGCAT
>JASHYA010000060.1 GCA_030043315.1 Acidimicrobiales bacterium | reverse complement strand
CGTCCATTGCAAGGACGGAGGACTCTGGGGGAACATGGACCAACACGGCTGGCTCCTTCCGCTTGTGGCTCGGCCCACCTCAGCGTGGGCAACCCACGTCTACGCGGACTCGAGCCAGCCGTTCCATACTCACTGAGGGGGCCGGGGAGGCCGGTCGAAGGGGGCAGCGGCGCGGACGGATGCGTCCACTCGTTGTGAGCCCGGCGCCGAGTGGCGCACTATCGCGCGACCGGCTGACTTCCGACGTGCTGCCGGCCCCAGGTCCGAGGGCTGCCGCGTCGAGCCGGTGGTCGCGGTCGCAGACCCCGGACCACCAGCCACTGGGGGACCCCAGTTGCCGGCGCACGAGGCCGTGGCCGAGTGTGGTCGCAACGAGACCGGGGTAAAGCGGTCAGCGAAGGGGAGGAGCGCATGAGCGCCAAGCGCTGGACCGTCCCCGCGAGGGCGGCTTCTGTCATCGTGGTCGTGGCCGCAGGTGCCATCGCCGGTGCAGGCGTCGTGGGCGCGGGCGCCGGGACCGGGGTTGCGGCGGCACGGTCGTCGCTGCATCACGCTTCGGCCGTCTCGGTCCGGCTCACCGCGGAGCGATCCTCCCGGACGTCTCCGGCGGCGCACAAACGGTCCGTCGCCGGCAAGATCAGAGAGGTCGACGGCGTCCGTACGACCGGTCGCTGCGGCACCGCCGGTGCGAAGGGGACGTTCGTCGTCGCGAACGTCGAGCCGTCCACGTCCGCGATGGTCGTGGTGACCAGTGCGACGAGGTTCGTCGAGCCGATGACGACGAGGGCCAGCTTCGCCGACGTCTGCGTCGGGAGGTCCGTCTCCGTCCAGGGCACCACAACGAGAGGCGTCGTCTCGGCCGTCTCGGTCTTCGTCACCAGGCCGGGAAGGCTCCAGCCGCAGGGGCCGGTCCACGTCCCGGTGCTGCCGCCGGTGCTCGCGAGGTAGTCCGTCGGTCCGTTGGGTTGCCCGCGGGTCACTCCGGGTTCGGGCGGATGGGCCCGTCGAATCTGCCGCGCGGGGTCAAAGGTTGCGCGTCGGCAACGCCGGTGTTAGGTTCTCACCTGGCGGCAGGGCACGGGGTGACAGAAAGGGCTTTGGGGAGCCCATGCGCGTCGGCCTGCACAGGGTCACGGGATCTGTTCACGACTCACGGTTCGTCCGGCGCGCGCTCCGTGTCCGGCCTGGGTTGCACCGGCGCCGCATGCGCGCCCGGCGCGGGCTCGGGGTGGTGCTCGCCGGCGCAGGGATCGCGATGCTGTCGTTGACCGCAGTGTCCGCCCCGGCGTCACCCGCCGCCGGGGCCACAACGTACGCCCCGGTGGGCACGTTCTACGTGGCGGACACGGGAGCGCACCAACTGGCCTCGGTCACCCCGACAGCCACGAAAGGTTCGTCGATCACGCTGGGCTCGACGTCGGGACCGGTCGCGGTGGCGCTTTCGGCCAACGGCATGACCGCGTGGGTCGCCAACGCGGCGACAGGCACGCTGAGCGAGATCGACATGGCAACCGGTGCGGTGTCGACGGTCACACTGGGCTCGGGCACCGACCCCGTGGCCGTCGCGGTCGACCCGTTCACAACGACAGGTCCTACCGGCGTCACGATCTCGACAGAGGTCTATGTCGTCGAGGAGGGAACCACACGCGTCGTCGCCATCGACCCGGCGACACCGGCGGAGCGTAAGACATCAGCGACACTCACACACCCCGACGCGCTGGCCGTCGGCTGGACCGGCACATACCTCGAGGTCGCGCAGGATCCTACAGGCACCGACGGCTCTGTCGTCGTGCTCAACGCCTCTTCCCTCGACCAAACAGGCGCACCCGCGGAAGTGGGCGTGGGCCCGACCGCTCTCGTGAACCTGCCGGACGAGACAGGAAGGTTCTACGTGGCGAACGGCGCCTCACACGACCTCACCTGTGTCCTCGAGAACCGAATAACGACAGGGACAACGTGCGGCACGAGTCGGGGGAACGCGATCGACTTGCCGACAACATCGGATCCCGTGGCCATCGCCAGATCCGTCGGTGGGACGCGCCTCGTGGTCGCGGACAAGGGTACGGGCAAGGCGACCGTCGTGGACCTCACAAGCACACACTTCGACCACACGACGACAGTCACACTCAAACTCACAGGGGCCACAGCCGACGGGGTGGCGGTCAGCGCCAACGGGGTCGCCGCAGTGACCAGCGCCAAGGGCGACCTCGTCGACCTCCTCTCCATCACATCACCGACACACCCGTCGGTGACCGGCGTGGTGAAGGGATTCACGTCGCCCGCGGGTGTGGCTCCCGAGCCCGAGGTGGCACCGACGGCCAGCTTCACCTACACCCTCGCCGACCCGGGCTCCCCGATGACCTTCGACGCCGCCACCTCGACGGCGGGGTCGAGCCCGATCAAGAGCTACACCTGGACATTCGGTGACGGGACCGGACTGATGACCACCACGACACCGAGCATCACCCACACGTACACAACGCCGCTCTCGACCTCGTACACGGTGACCTTGACGGTCACGGGGACGGACGGCGTCACCTACGGCGCGCTGACAACCCCAGGGCAGTCGACGGTCGTCGACGGCGACCCGGCACGCCAGATCCAGTCGGTCTCGGGGTTCCTCGACCCAACACGCGCTCCGCTCGCCTACGTGACCGACGGGGGGACCGGTGACGTCAGCGTCATCGACACGCAATCGCTCACCACACCGAAGCTCCTCGGCAGGATTGCGCTGGAGGCCAACCCTGCGCACTGCGAGACCACCGACTCGTGCAATGACACGTCCCCCGTCGGGATCACCGCCAGCCCCACAGACACCCGCATCTACGTGGACGCCTCCGGCGACGGCTCTGTCGCCTACGGCGCGATCGACGTCATCGACGTCACAACCAATCAGCTCGTCCAGGTGATCGGGACGACATCGTCCCCG
>JASHYA010000003.1 GCA_030043315.1 Acidimicrobiales bacterium | reverse complement strand
GCCCGCAGGACGTGTCGAGCCCGGAGAGTCCCGTGCGGGGTCACGACGCGTCCAGGCTCGATCCTGATCGCCGCGGTCCTCTCGTAGATCGCGACCCCGAGCCGCTCGACGGCGTCCGCCAGCCCTCGCACGAACCGAGCCGGGTCGACGCGTGCGGCGTGTGGGGTGTAGAGCCCCGCGAGGGCGCCCGGGATCCGGACACGCTCTTCGACTTCGTCGCGCTCGAGCAGGCGCCAGTCCTCCGGTCCGGCTCCCCAGCGCCGCTTTTCTTCGAGGAACCCATCGATCCTCTGGCGCTGCGAGGGGGTCACGGCGACGCGGAGCCACCCCCCCTTTCGCCACCCGCAGTCGATGCCCTCCTTCGCCACCACCTGCCCGATGTCGTCCACTGCCTGATACGTCAGGCGCTCCGCCTTTCGCACGAGCTCGGGGTCATGGTGGCGCGCGTAGACGCGAGGATTGCCCGAGAGCCCGCCACCGACGGTGCCGCCGTTGCGGCCCGAGGCCCCGAAGCCGGCGATCTCGCGTTCAACCAGCGCGACGTCGAGCTCGGGAGCGAGGCTCTTCAGGTAGTACGCCGTCCACAGGCCCGTGAAGCCCGCCCCGACGACGGCCACGTCGCATGTCCCGTCGCCGGGCAGGTGCGGTCGGGGCGCAAGGCTGGACGGCAACCCGTCCAGCCAGAGGCTCCGCTCACGGTATCGCTGCTCGAGCTGGGTGGTCCGGTCCTGATTGTGGCTCTCTCTAGACCCGCTCACACTTCGGCACGTTACGCCAACCCAGCAAGCTCCCACCGCAGCGCGCTGCGATCTGCACGTGACGCGCGCTATCCGTTGCCGCGCAGGATGAGCACAGATCGCTCGATGAGCCGGCGCGATAACCACCCTCCTGCGCTCGGACTGTCAGCGCGGAGGTGTCCCCACCGAAGTCGCCGGCGGCGGCCTCGGACGCATAGGATCCGAACGGCGTGAAGGTGGCCTGGAAAGTGGCGGGCCGATGAGAAAGGGCGTCCCGTGGAGACGTTGCAGCCGCAGATCTTTCGTCCCAAAGAGCCGTACGACGATCACGAAGCGTGGGCAGACAACAGACTGCCGTCGACCGATGTGCTCGTTGGGAGGGAAATTGCACTCGAGCGCGACGACGGCCGGACGGTCACCTACGCGTTCGACGAAAAGGACGTGTTCTGGCAGGAGCCCGGTGAGAGAACAACGGTTCAGGCGCCGTACCACGCCGTCGAGCTCCGCGACGACGTGTTTTCGGTGGACTTTCTGCATCCGACGGGGCCCGGGGAGAACACCTGGAAGAGGGTGGCAACGTCCTTGGCTCTGAACATGGACAACGGAGCGGCGATCCTCGTCAGGTCGACGCTCACATTCGGCGACAAGACCGACTTCCGCCAGGAGATCTACCCCTGCAGGATCGCCGGCTCGGGCGGGACCTTTCCGGCCATAACCGCTGAGCTCGTCGGCAGGCGAGCATACGCCGAGTACAGCGACGGCACCGCCGCGGAGCATGTGTACCTCAATCCCCGCCGCATCGCCTGGCAGGGACTCGGCCATTTCGAGTACTCAGGTTCCCAATGCGACGAGTGCACGACGTGGAAGCTCGGCGACGAGCTCTTCCTCTTGACCTTCGTGCGCGACTCGGATCCTACGGGGGTGGTGCTCCTCTTGGATTACGTCGTGCTCCGCAACGCAGGGATGATCATGGGACGAGACGACGCGGGATTCTTCCACTTCCCCGTCGGAGCTCGTCTGGTGGTGCTCGGGCAGACGACCTACCCTCCGGGCTACGAGCCGGCAGGCCTGGGAGGACCGTCGGCAGGCGCGTAGACGCGCCACTCCTGGCGGCTGCGCACTGACTAGACCGGCTGTCTGGGCGCCGCCTCTCACTGATCTCCGCGGCTGGTCGACGACCGCACATCCTGCTCTTCGACGTCGCGTGGTGTCCCCGCCGGCTCGCCTCTGCGAACGGACCGAACGCGGCGGAGGTGGTGCAAGAACAAATGCTGTACGTTCGGACACGCACCCAGCGGAAAGGTCTAGAAGAGGAGGCGCGCCCGTGGAGTCGCTACGTCCCAGGATCTATCGCCCGAAGGCGTACTACAACGAGCGGATCGCGTGGGCAGACAACCGGCTGCCGTCGACTGACATTCTCGCAGGCAGGGAGGTCGTCCTCGAACGTGAGGACGGTCACACGGTGGCCTACGCCTTCGACGCGGAGTCCGTCCGCTGGCAGGAGCCCGGCGAGACGTCGACGGTCGAGACGTCCTACGACGCAGTCGAGCTACGCGACGATGTCATCTCCGTCGAGATCGTGCATCCGGAGTCACCGCCAGGGAGCTCGACGCGGACGGCGACGTCGCTCGCCCTGAACCTCCAGTCGGGCGCCGCTCTCCTCGTCAGGAACACCGTGACGCTGGGCGAAGAGAGCGACTTCCACCAGGAGATCTACCCCTGCACGATCACCGGCTCGGGCGGGAGTTTTCCGGTACTGACCGCTGAGCTCGTCGGCAGGCGGGCATATGCCCAGTACACCGACGGCGGCGCAGCTGAGCACCTCTACCTGAATTCGCGCCGGCTCGGTACGCAGTCACTCGGCCGCAACGACTTCTCGAGCGCCAAAATGGACGACTCCACGACCTGGAAGCTCGGTGACGACTTGTTCGTTCTCACCTGGGTGCAGGAGTGGAACCCCGTGGGAGCGGTGCTGCTCATGGACTTCGCCGGGCTCCGCAACGCTGGGGTCTTCATGGGAGGCGACAGTGAGGGGTTCTTCCACTTCGTGGTCGGAGCGCATCTCGGTCTTCTCGGCGGGATCAGCTACCCTCCCGCACGCGAGCCTGCACGGACAGTGGGGTATTCGGCGAGCATCTCGCAGCAACCAAGGATCTATCGTCCGAAGTCACCGTACAACCAGCGCTTCGCTTGGACCGAGAACCGACTGCCCTCTACGGGCGCGCTGGCCGGCAGGGAGATCGCACTCGACCGAGACGACGATCGGACGGTCACCTACAGATTCGACGCAAAGACCGTCATCTGGCAGGAGCCTGGCGAGACGTCGACGATGGAGGCGCCTTACGACGCGGTCGAGCTGCGCGAGAACGTCTTCTCTGTCGACATTTTGCACCCCGAGACGCCCGTGAAGAGCTCCACGCGGACCGCGACGTCGCTCGCTTTGAACCTCCAGTCGGGCGCCGCTCTTCTCGTCAAGAACACCATCACACTCGGCGAGGAGAGCGACTTGCACCAGGAGATCTACCCCTGCAGGATTGCCGGCTCGGGCGGGACCTTCCCGGCACTCTCCGCAGAGCTCGTCGGAAGGCGCGCGTATGCCGAGTACAGCGACGGCACGGCCATGGAGCACGTGTACATCAATTCTCGTCGGTTCGGTGCGCAGGCGCTCGGGAAGGTCGACGAAGTCAGCTCCGACATTTGCGACTCTACGACCTGGAAGCTGGGCGACGAGCTCTTCGTATTGACCTGGGTCGAGGAGTGGGATCCGACGGGAGCCGTGCTGCTCATGGACTTCGCGGGTCTGCGAAATGCTGGCGTGTTCATGGGGCAAGACGACGAGGGATTTTTCCGCTTCGTCTGCGGAGCTCGACTCGTCGTGCTCGGCCGGACCGACTACCCCCCGGGATACGAGCCCGGAGGTTCGGGGACGCAGTCGACCTCCCCGGACGCTCAGGGCTAGCCGTGGCCCCGGACGAAGGGGCGAACGAGCGCGACGCGACGTGCGGTGCGGGTCGAGTGCTGCTCCACCCTGTCGGCACTGCGCTGGACGGCGACGATGGAGCGGCACGCGATCAGCGGAAGCGGCTCGTGCTCCCACAGCCGCGTCCGGTGGCCCACCCAGGGCAGCCCGGTGAGCTCGGTGCTCCGTCCGAGAACCAGATCGGCCATGACCCGGCCGGCGAGGTGGCCACTTTGGACGCCACCGCCTGAGTAGCCTCCCGCCCAGCCGAGACCCGTGGAGGGGTCGTAGTTGGCGCTCATGCACCAGTCGCGCGGGACCGCGATGGCGCCGCCCCAGTGGTGGGTGACCTTGGCTGCCGCGGCCGCCGGGAAGCGTTCGGCGATGACACGGGTGAGGCGTTCTTCCACCTCGGGCTGACGCTCGTAGCGCTCGTCCACCGGCGCCCGGAAGGGGTAGTACGTACCCCGCCCGCCGAGGGCGAGCCGGTCGTCGGTGGTCCGCTGTCCGTAGAAGAAGCTGTGTCGGAGGTCCGCGATGGTCTCCCGGTCCTCCAGGCCGATGCTGCTCCAGACCTCCGCGCTGAGCGGCTCGGTTGCGATCATCAGCGAATAGAGGGGAAGGAACCGCCGCCGCTCACCCGGGAGCTGCACGGTGAAGGCTTCGGTAGCCCGCAGGACGTGTCGAGCCCGGAGAGTCCCGTGCGGGGTCACGACGCGTCCAGGCTCGATCCTGATCGCCGCGGTCCTCTCGTAGATCGCGACCCCGAGCCGCTCGACGGCGTCCGCCAGCCCTCGCACGAACCGAGCCGGGTCGACGCGTGCGGCGTGTGGGGTGTAGAGCCCCGCGAGGGCGCCCGGGATCCG
>JASHYA010000059.1 GCA_030043315.1 Acidimicrobiales bacterium | reverse complement strand
TGCGCGGGCTCCTGCGGGCGCTCGCGTCCGCGCTGGCGGTCACCACGGCGGCCCCGGCGGGATCGGCATCCGCCTTGGACCCGGTCGGCGAGGACCGCGGCACCTCGGCCGCCGAACTGCTCACCATGGCCGACGCGCTGCCCGCCGCCTGACCCAAGGGCCGCCCGACCCGACGGCCGCCGCACGTCGCCGAAGTACGCCGCAGTTGGCCACAGTTCGCCAGAGTTCGCCGGAGTTCGCCGCAGTACGCCAGAGTTCGCCGCAGTACGCCGCAGTACGCCACACCAAGGAGGGAGCCCGACATGTCCAGCGTCTCGGACGGCCGCACCACTCGCCTCGTCGCCCTACAGCGCCTCGCGATCGAGTCGGGGCGCAAGGACTTCGACGCTCGTTACCCCGACCTCTCCCTCTCCCCCGTGGTCGCGCTGATCTGCGCCTACGAGGAGGAGGCCAACCTCGGCGCGGTGCTCGCCCGCGTCCCGAAGAAGGCCCTGGGGCTCGAGGTCACCCCGCTCGTCATCGTCGACGGCGGCGATGACGCCACCGACCGGGTGGCGAAGGAGGCGGGCGCGGTGACCTTCGTCTTCCCGACCAACCTCGGCCACGGGGTGGCGCTGCGCGTGGGCTACGACCTGTGCGTGACCGGTGGGGCGCGCTACGTCGTCACCCTCGACGCGGACGGCCAGAACGACCCCGCGGAGATCGAGACGATGCTCCAGCCGCTCGTCGAGGACGAGGCCGACTTCGTTGTGGCCTCCCGCCGGCTCGGCGTGGACGAGACCGCCGACAGCTACCGCAAGATGGGCGTCAAGTGGTTCTCGTGGCTCATGAACCTGCTCATGGGGTCCCACCTCACGGACACCTCCAACGGCTACCGGGCCCTGCGGGTGAGCATGCTGTCCGACGTCGCCCCGCGGCTCGAGCAGGACCAGTACCAGACCGCCGAGCTCCTCATCACCGCGATGAGCCGCGGCTGGCGCGTCACCGAGCGGCCGACCGTCTGGCACGAGCGCGCCTCCGGCCAGTCGAAGAAGGGCGGCAACCTCATCTACGGCTTCCGCTACGCGGCGGTGATCCTGCGGACGTGGCGACGCGAGCGCGGCCTGGGAGGAGGCGGCCTCGGGCTCAGTCGGGGGTTCAGCGCGCGGGGGTGAGGTGGGGAACGACGGCTCGAGGAGGCTCGGCTCGAGGCGTCGCGACCCAGGTGGGGCAGTGCTCGGCGACGCCGCGCACCTCGTCGACCACGCCGGTCAGCCTCGAGCCTTGCCGCCCGCCTCCCCGTCCACGTCGGGCGGCGGCATGGCGAACACCTCTGCCGCTGCCGTGTGGAACCCGGCGGGGAGCCCGGCGGCGTCGAACGCGGCGGCGATCTCGCGCATCTCGGCGATCCACCGCCATCCCTTCGCCCGGGCCGATGCGGCGCTCCGTTCGAACCTGACCTCGAGCTCCGGGAGCGACTCCGCCCACTCCCCGAGCAGCGCCTCCTCCGTGCCCGAGGCGCGCGCGTAGCGACGGACCGCGAGGAGGAGCGCGATCGTCCCCTTCGTCCAGGCCGCGTAGCCGCACTTGAGGGCGGACGCGGACCCGATCGAGTCGCCGAGGACCCTGGCGTCCACGGCCGTGGTCTCGAACAGGGCCGCGACACGTCCCGCCGCCGTGCCGCCGGACAGGTACAGCCGGACGTCGCCTGGACGGGACGGCGGGCTGCCGACGATCCCTCCGTCGACGAAGGTCGCCCCGGCACGCTCGACCGCCGTGGCGATGGCCCTCGCGGTGGAAGGGGAGACCGCGTTGGCGTCCACGTAGACGCCCGAGTACGCGCCGAGCGACACCGCG
The DNA here is from genome assembly GCA_030043315.1 of Acidimicrobiales bacterium. Lineage (GTDB taxonomy): Bacteria > Actinomycetota > Acidimicrobiia > Acidimicrobiales > RAAP-2 > JAJYVT01. The sequence goes on along the minus strand of JASHYA010000059.1, from coordinate 1,147 downwards.
GTGTCCATCGCCGCCGCCGGCGGACAGACGCTGAGCACGATGTCCGCCTCGGCCGCCACCCGGGCGGGGGTGGCGAGGTCCTCGAGACCCGCCGCACTCGCGCGGTCCCGGGTGGCACGGCTCCGCCCCCGCGACGCCCACACCACCCGGTGGCCGGCACCGACGAGCACGGCGCCGATGGCGGCACCCATCTCGCCGGGGTGGAGAACGCCGACCGCGCTGCTCATCGCGCGGGCTCCCCGTCGATCCGGGCCGCCAGCCGCTCGTGGTCGAAGAAGCCCTTCCGCCACCGGGTCACGATCAGGGTGGCGAAGACCCCGGCGACGACGTAGGGGTCGCCGGCCATGAACGTGTCGACCTCGTCGCGAGATTCCGTGTCGAGCAGGTAGACGGTTCCGAACGGCTCGCTCTCGTCGTCGACCTTGGCCCCTGCGCCGAGCAGCAGGTCGAGGTGGTCCTCGAGGTAGGTCAGGTGGCGGGGTCGGAGCGCCGCCCGGAGCCTCGCGCCGTCCGGACCGTCGGTGGCGTCGACCAGGAACGGCATCGGTCAGCTCCCCGCCCGTTGGAGGATGTGCATACCTGCGTTGTAGTCGAAGTCGCAGGCGACGGCGGCCCTGGCCTGGCCCCGGGACGGAGAAGCTCGGCCTCGGGAGCCGAGGAGGGCCGGGGGCGGAGGAGGGCCGGGGCGGGGCCGGCCCCGACGGCCGTCCGGGCGGTTCGGCGCTCTGCAACCGTGCTTTCGGTGCCGGCGGCGCAAGCTCCCTGGCCCCGTCCGAGGCTCGCACCTGTCACGAGCCAGCCACAGCCTTTTCATCTGGAGCACGCATGGAGATCGCGAATCGTTCATCTTCGTGCGTTAGGTATTAATCGTAGATGAGCGACTTTGATCGAAATGAGATCCTGACGCCAGGGGCGCGTCTCCGCCGCATCGAGGAGCTGCTCGCGGAACGTGGCTCTCTTTCCCTTCGCGACGCCCTCGCCGAGATGACCGTCTCGGAGATGACCCTGCGGCGCGACTTCGCGAACCTCGAGCGCCTCGGCCTCGTCGAGCGGACCTGGGGCGGCATCCTTCCGAAGCGCCCGCTCGTCCCCGAGGTCGGCCACGACGAGCGCGAGCAGACCGAGGCGGGAGCGAAGCGGACGATCG
>JASHYA010000058.1 GCA_030043315.1 Acidimicrobiales bacterium | reverse complement strand
TGCGCTTCGTGGAAGAGACCTGCAAGATGCGGGCCTTTACGCAGTTGTGGGACCGGATCTGCCTCGAGCGCTACCGCGTCACCGAACCGCGCCTGCGCCGCTTCCGCTACGGCGTGCAGGTGAACTCCCTCGGCCTCACCGAGCAGCAGCCCGAGAACAACGTGGCGCGCATCGTCCTCGAGACCCTGGGCGCGACGCTGTCCGCGGGCGCGCGTGCCCGTGCCGTCCAGCTCCCCGCGTGGAACGAAGCCCTCGGACTGCCGCGCCCGTGGGACCAGCAGTGGTCGCTGCGGATCCAGCAGATCCTCGCCTACGAGTCCGACCTCCTCGAGTACGGCGACGTCTTCGACGGTTCGGCGGTCATCGGGGAGAAGACCGCCTCTCTCGCCGAAGCCGCCCGGGCGGAGCTCGACGACGTCCTGTCGCTGGGCGGTGCCTTCGAGGCGATCGAGGAGCTGAAGACGCGCCTCGTGCGCAGCCAGGCCGAACGGCTGCGCAGGATCGAGACGGGTGAGCTCGAGGTCGTCGGGGTCAACTGCTTCACCGAGACGGAGCCCTCACCACTCACCGCCGGTGCCGCGGGTGCGGGCGGTGCCGTGAGTGCCGTAGCGAGGGCCGACCCGACCGCAGAGCGCGAGCTCCAAGACGACGTCAGGGCGTGGCGGGCCGGTCGGGACGGGGCCGCGGTCTCGAGGGCCCTCGACGCGTTGGGGCGCGTGGCCGCCGACCCGTCCGACAACGTCGTGCCGGCCACCATCGAGCTCGCCCTCGCCGGGGGGACGACCGGCGAGTGGGCCGGGGTCTTGCGCGAGGTCTTCGGCGAGTACCGGGCGCCGACCGGCGTCGCAGGGGCGTCACGAGGACCGCGCGCGGCGGAGGGGCGCGGCGGCACCCCCGCCTCGGCGCGCCTCGCGGTCCGTGCCTTCGTCGAGGCGAACGGCTCCCCACCGCGCATCCTCGTCGCCAAACCGGGCCTCGACGGCCACTCGAACGGTGCCGAGCAGATCACGCTCGCCGCGCGCGACGCGGGATTCGAGGTTGTCTACCAGGGGATCCGGCTCACGGCCGCCGAGATCGTGGCGGCAGCACGAGACGAGGACGTGGACGTGGTGGGGCTCTCGGTCCTCTCCGGGTCGCACCTCGAGCTGGTGCCCGAGGTCCTCGACCGCTTGCGCGCAGCGGGCGTGGACGCGCCGGTCGTCGTGGGTGGCATCGTGCCGCCGGACGACGCCGACGTGCTGCGTGCGAAGGGGGTCGCCGCCGTCTACACGCCGAAGGACTTCCGCCTCGATCGCATCGTCGGGGAGCTGGTGGACCTCGCGGCGCGGCGGCGATCAGCGCGTGGGAGCTAAGCGTTCGTTCCCCTACTGCTGCTCTTTGCTCTGCTTCGGCCCCTGCGCAGAGCGACCGCAAATCCGGACACCGCTCCCCAGGCGATCGCGGCCACCGCTGCCTCCAGCGGATGCTCCGACATGGCGGCATCCAACGCGGCCTCGATCAGCATCGCAGCCGCCTCTTATTGGAGCGCCCTCTCGGGGGAGAAGGCTCTGACGTTCGCATCGGGTGACCTCGGCCGCCCTGCGGACGTCATACCCCGTCGGCATCCTCTTTCTTCAAGAGGTCACGGAGCTGCGCCTCGAGTGCCGGGTACGATCGCACCTCGCTCAGAAAGGCCGCGACCGCGTAGCTCCCGAAGAGGTCGAGAAGCTGCCGCGCGCGCCTCCTGGCCTCGCGCTCTACGAGCGCTGCTTCACCGAGCTTCGGCGCAAACCGAAAGGCCCTCCCCTCGGTGGTGTGGTCCACCAAGTTCTTTTTCTCGAGGTTCAGGAGAACGTTCAAGACCGTGGTGTAGGCGAGGGCTCTCTCCCGACTGCGGTTCACCACCGTAAGGACCTCGGCGGCGCGCAAAGGGCCGTGCCTCCACAGGACTCCCATGAGTTGAGCCTCCAAGGGGCCGAGGCCGAGGGCCTCGGGGACAGGGGCCGGGCGGCCGCTCGAAGAGAGCCCCCGAAGGCGGGATGGTTGTCCCGTGACTACTCCTCTCCATTCAGAACGCGGGGTGGATCAATATTCGCGACGCGCCGGCCGCCGGCGCCGCCTGCTGCGCCGGTGAACGAGTCAAGGATATGAGTCGAGCGGGGTCTGCCCTCGGAGCACGCGCACCAGCTCCTCCGTCGCGCGTCACCTGACCTCGGCCACGGACTCGACCGAGGCGAACGCCACGTGGGGGGTGACGAGCACGTCGTCGCGGGCCACGAGCGACCGCCCGGGGGGACGTCGATGCTCACGACATAGCTCCGAGCGGCGCAGCGGCCAGCTATGGCACCAGTAGACCAAGTGGGACAACAGCGACTCCATCACGCCGCCGGTAAGCCTCCGGCCCAGTGTTGAGCACTACCGTGTCCACGCATTCGTCACCAGTCTCCCCACGCAACCAGACGAGATGCTTGACATCATCGGCATCCACCGTCACCGAGAGCTTCACCTCGATCGCGACGAAGCCGCCGTCACCCTCCACGATCAGATCGACCTCGCGGCGACCGCCTCGGGTCCGCAGGTGGTAGACACGGGCGTCCGAGCGCTGGGCGAAGGTGCGCACGCACAGCGTCGCCAAAGACTCGAACAGCGCTCCCAGGTACGACCCGTCACGGGGGACACTGGCCGATGGCGCGCCACCTTGCAGCAGGCGCGTCGCACTCAGTCGGGTAAGGCGTGCTGCCAGCGCCGGGTCGGCCAAGTGGTGCTTCGCCCCTTCAGTGAGCGCCGAGAGGTGATTTCTCGATGGAAGCCACGCCGGCAGAGGGTCGAGGATGCGGAGCGAGGTGAGCAGTTCGATGTACGGGAGCGTCGTCGTCTTCGCCGGCTTGGCAGCATCGTTGGGCGTCGCAGCGTCGCGGATGGTCTCCCAAGACGCCGTGGTGCCGGTCGCCGCGGCATAGGCGCGCAACCACCCCATGAGCGATGCCGGACGCCGGACTCGGAACCCAGCTTCAGGCATGTCGTGATCCACGATCCGATCGAGGTACGCATCGAGCTGGCGGGCAAGTGCGTTTCCGCTCCACTGGCGCATGGCGGGAAACCCTCCGGTCACGATCTCCCGCGTGTAGTCGCGCAAACCAAGGGTCGTCCTCCCGGCGACAGTGGCGGACCCCCCCAACAGTGCGCCCAACGAGACGCCCTCGGTGATGCCGAGCCGTTCGCTCACGGTGAGCGGACGCATGCGAAGAGCCAGGATCCGCCCGGCGCCCGAGTGGGTGGATCTCTCGGGTGCCGAGCCGGTCAACAGGAACTGGCCGCCCGAAGGATCATCATCAACGAGCCGGCGGACCGTGTCATAGACACTCGGTAGGCGTTGCCACTCGTCGATGAGCACCGGGCGTTCGTCGCCGGCGATGACGGCGGGGTCCCCTGCAACGATGTCGTGCTCGGCTTCGACGTCAAGCCTGCGAACGGTGCGAGCCCGGTGGGCGGCAGTGGCGGTCTTCCCAACCGCCTTCGGCCCATCCAGCAAGATGGCTGGGAGCTGGGGGAACAGCTGATCGAGCTCCAAGTCCACCACCCGTGGAACGTAAGGGTCGCCGAGGAACCGGACTGCCGTTGCCACCAGTCCTACCCTACCATACGTACACCCATTACACTACCATTCGTGCAACAATTACGCTACCATTCGTGCAGGCTGGACACTACAGTCTGCGCGCACGGCTGTGTCGCCGACCGGCGCTGACCGCGGCGCCGGTCAAGCAGTCAAGGATAGGGGTCGAGCGGGGTCTCTCCTCGGAGCACGCGCACCAGGTCCTCCGTCGCGCGTCGCCTGACCTCGGCCACCGACTCGACCGAGGCAAACGCCACGTGCGGGGTGACGAGCACGTCCTCGCGGGCCACGAGGGATGGTGGGACGTGCGGCTCGTCGGGCAGCACGTCGAGGGCCGCCGCGCCCGGCCGGCCCGCGTCGAGCGCGGCCGCCAACGCCTCGACGTCCACCAGGCGGCCCCGACCGGTGTTGACGAGCAGCGAGCCCGGCCGCATCCGCCCGAGGACCTCCGCGTCGACGATGTCGCGCGTCTCGTCGGTGAGCGGGAGGTGGATGCTCACGACGTCGCTCCGCGTCAGGAGCTCGTCGACGGTCACCACTTCGTAGGGTACGGCGCGTTCGGGGTGGCGGTCGTCGACGAGCACCGTGCAGCCGAACGCCGCAAGCTTGCGGGCCGTCGCCAGACCGTTGCGGCCCGCGCCCCAGATCCCGACCACGAGATTGCGAACCCTGCGCAGGGCGCGGGCGCCGGGATCGAAGCGGCCAGCGCGGACCTCCCGGTCGAAGAAGGTGATGCCGCGGGCCCACGCGAGCACCATCGCGACCGCATGGTCGGAGACCTCCTCGACGCAGTAGTCAGGGACGCGGGTTACGACCACGCCGTGGGCCGCGGCTGCTGCGAGATCGATGTTGTCGACGCCGACGCCGAGGCGCGTGACGACACGCAGGTCCGGACAGGAGGCGATGAGGGCGCCGGTGACGGGCGCCCAGTTGGTGAGGATGCCGACCGAGTCCGCGGCGAGCGCCTGGAGGGCGGCGGGATCGTCGCCCGGCGACCCGTCGAGGAGCTCGTAGCCGGCGGCGTCGCAGATCGCCGCCTCGACGTCGGTCCCGGGCCAGGGGTGGTCGGTGATCACGACGCGGCTGTCCGGGGGCGCGGGGCCCAGGCGTGGCGCTCGGCTCGTGCTCACGCGACCGGGGACTGGGCGGTCGACGGCGTCCGGAGAGGCCGCGGCTCGGGCTCGGGCCGGTGCTCGGGCACGGGCCGGCGCGGCGTCAGCGCACCCACGGACGGTCCCGGCGCACCGCAACCGGCCGGGTCCACCACCGACCGCTGAACCGCCACGCCCGCTCGGCCCGTTCCGCTCGGGCGGCCGCCGCCGCCTCGGCCGCCGGGTCGACCGCGGGCGGTCGAGGCCACACCTCGAGCACGGCCTCGGCGATCAGCGCGGCGAGGACCGGGTCGATCGTGGGACGGGGCCGCAACCCGAACCCAGCGGCAGTCGCGGGGCCGTCGCTGTCCGTCGGTTCGCTCACAGGGGGACGTTGCCGTGCTTGCGGTGAGGGAGCTCCGATCGCTTGGACGCGAGCATCGCAAGGCTGCGCGCGAGCACCTTTCGGGTGTCGGCGGGCGAGATCACGTCGTCGACGTACCCGCGCTCCGCCGCGACGTAGGGGTTTGCGTAACGCTCGGTGTACTCGTCCACCAGCTCCGCACGCCGCACAGCCGGGTCGGCCGCGGCGGCGAGCTCGCGGCGGTAGAGGATCTCGACCGCGCCCTGCGGCCCCATCACCGCCAGTTCGGCGGACGGCCAGGCGAACGCGAGGTCCGCGCCGATCGACTTGGAGTTCATGACGACGTACGCGCCGCCATAGGCCTTGCGCGTGATGACCTGAATACGCGGCACCGTCGCCTCGCAGTACGCGTAGAGAAGCTTGGCCCCGTGGCGGATGATCCCGCCGTACTCCTGGTCCGTGCCCGGCATGAACCCCGGCACGTCCACGAACGTGACGAGCGGGATGTTGAACGCGTCGCACGAGCGCACGAAACGGGCGGCCTTCTCCGAGGAGTCGATGTCGAGGACACCCGCGAGCACGGCGGGCTGGTTGCCCACTACACCCACCACCCGCCCGCCGATCCGGGCGAACCCGCAGGTGATCGACATGGCCCAGTGCGAGTGGACCTCGAGGTACTCGCCGTCGTCGACGACCGCGGTAATGACCTTCTTCATGTCGTAGGGCTGGTTCGGCGACGCGGGCATCAGATCGACGAGCTCGGGGGTCTCGCGTTCGGGGTCGTCGCCGGACGTGGTCTCCGGCGGCTCCTCGAGGTTGTTCGACGGGAGGAAGGAGAGGAGGTAGCGCACGTCGTCGAGGCAGGACTTCTCGTCGGCTGCGACGAAGGTCGCGACCCCCGACTTCGTCGCGTGGCTCATCGCACCGCCCAGCTCCTCGAGCGTGACCTCCTCGCCCGTGACCGTCTTCACGACGTCGGGGCCGGTGATGAACATGTGGGAGGTGCCCTGCACCATGAAGACGAAGTCGGTGATCGCCGGCGAGTAGACCGCCCCTCCGGCACAGGGTCCGAGTATGACGCTGATCTGCGGGATGACCCCGGAGGACGCGACATTGCGATAGAAGATGCCGCCGTAGGAGTGGAGCGAGACGACGCCCTCCTGGATTCTCGCGCCCGCGCCGTCGTTCAGCCCGATCATGGGCACGCCGGTCGACGCCGCGAGATCCATGACCGCGTGGATCTTCTCGGCGAAGACCTCCCCGAGCGCGCCGCCGAAGACCGTGAAGTCCTGGGAGAAGACGCAGACCCTGCGGCCGTCGACGGTGCCGAAGCCCGTCACCACCCCGTCGGTGTAGGGGCGGTTCCCGTCGAGCCCCGCGCCGTGCGCGCGGTGGCGGGCGAGCATGCGCAGCTCCTCGAAGGATCCTTCGTCGAGCAGGTAGTCGATCCGCTCTCGCGCCGTCATCTTGCCCTTGGCGTGCTGGCGCGCCACCGCCTCTGCACTGCCCGCGTGGAGGGCCTGCTCCTTTCGGGCCGCGAGGTCCTCGAGCCGCTCGGCCATCGTGTGCTCCATCGCGTCGCGGCTACTGCCGGCAGGGTGTCGGCTTACGCGGAGGCGCGGAACGACACCGAGGCGAGCGCGGGGCGCTGGCCCACGTGGGCCGCGGCTCACACCAGGCGCACACTCGGCTCACCCCAGGCTCACGCCCGGCTCACCCCGGGCTTCTGGCCCCC
>JASHYA010000002.1 GCA_030043315.1 Acidimicrobiales bacterium | reverse complement strand
ACCATCGATGTGATGGCCGGTGTGTTCGAGCCCGGCAGCGGGTTGGCCGTCAGGTAGTACCAGTCGTGCGGCAGCGTGCCGCCGTCGGCCTTCTGGACTGTCGGGGTGTCACACGGCACGTTCACGAGCACCTTCTGCGTTGTGGCGACACCCAGGGACTTGAGCGTGAGATAGGTGTCCGAGCAGGCCGGGCCACCGCTGTTGACCAGGATCAGCAGTGTGGTGTGGCCCACGTGCGCCGCCTCGAACGGCTCAGAGAAGTTCGTGTCCGCGGATGTGAAGCCGACCTTGTAGACGTTGTTGATGCCCACGTACTTCAGCGCGTCGTAGACCACGCCGGCCTGGTACACGTTGCCCGGGATGTCCTCCGGGTAGACGAGCGAGATGCTCTTCATGTGCAGGTCCGCCGCGACGCTCGCCATCGGCGCCTCGACCTCGGTGGCTGTGTTGTACAGGATGAAGCCGTACTTGTCGTGCTCGTCCACCGTGCTCAGCGACACGGCGAAGAACTGCGGCTTCTTCGACGGCGCGAGCGCCGTCTCGAGCGGCTGGTTGCCGTCGTCGACGGCGCCGACCAAGACCGCAGAGATCGCGCTGTTGTCGGCGAACTCCTGCCCGCACTTCGTCGCAGCGCCCACTGTTGTCGGAATCGCGCAGTACACCGCCTTGAGCGGGTGACCGTCGATGCCACCGGTGTGGTTGTTGACGTATGTGACGCCGACCTTGACGCCTGTCTCCCACGCCGGCGCCGGTGCGGCGGGTGCTGTCTGCTGGTTCACGACGCCGATGGTGATGGGCGAGAGCTTCGAGTTCGCCTTCCCATGGCCGCCCACGTACGCCGGGTATGTGCTGGGGGACTTGAACGCCGCCCCGGCGATCCCCGCGCCCGCTCCGAGCACTCCGAGCATCAGCCCGAGTGCGGCTGCGACGAGGGCTACGGGTCTCGCCGCCCTCGACCAACGATGAAGCATGACTACCCCTCCCTTTCTCTTTCTGTTCATTTGTGCGGTTGTTCCGGTTGTTGCCCTGGTTGTTTTTCTCATTTTCCCCCTCTTCTCGGGTTCTCCCCCTGCGTTCGGCTGATCACAGGTTCGTCAGGTTGCAAGCGCCTTTGTCGTCGAAGACTGGCCGAGGTAGCTCGCGACGAGCAGCTCGGGATTGTCCCGCACCCGCGCGGCGGGCTCGTGGAGGACGAGGTCGCCGTGGGACAGCACGTAGCACCGGTCGGCGACCTGGAGGGCGAGCGGGACGTGCTGCTCCACGAGGAGGACCCCGCAGCTCCGCTCGCGCGCGTAGTCGTGCACGACGGGGAGGAGACGTTCGACAAGCAGCGGTGCAAGCCCGAGGCTGAGCTCGTCCAAGAGCAACAGGTCGGGGCTCCGCGCCAGGTTCCGGGCAACCGCGAGCATCTGCTGCTCGCCCCCCGACAGCAGGCCGGCCGGCCGGTCGCGGAGCTGGCGCAGCGCCGGGAAGTACGTGTAGACGGCCTCCGGATCGATGGTCTCGCCGCGGTAGCCGAGCCGGAGGTGCTCGGCGACCGTAAGCCCGAAGAAGATGCCGCGTCCCTCCGGCACGTGCGCGATCCCGGCTCGGGCGCGGCGCGTGGGTGAGAGATGCGCGACGTCGTGCCCCTGGTAGCGGACCGTCCCCCTCGACGGCTTGAGGAGGCCGGACACGACGCGCAGCGTCGTCGTCTTGCCCGCACCGTTCGGTCCGAGCAACGTCACGATCTCCCCGGGGTGGACCTCGAGGGTGATCTCCCTGATGACGTCGGCCTGGCCGTAGCCGGCCGAGACGTTCTCGAGCGAGAGGACGGGTTCGCTCACTGCTCCGCCGTCCCCTCTGCGACCGCAGCCCACGCCGTGCCAGTTCCCGGCGCATCGGGCTCCACCTCCGCGGCGCTCGTCCCCAAGTAGGCAGCGAGCACGTCGGGGTTGCTCCGGACCTCCTCGGGCGAGCCCCTCGCGATGAGCTTCCCGAAGTCGAGCACGTAGATCTCGTCGCAGATGCCGAGCACGAGCCCCATGTCGTGGTCGATGAGCAGCGTCGGGAGCCCGCCGTCGACGAGCCGGCGGAGCCTTCGTCCGAGGTCCAGGCTCTCGTGGGTGTCGAGACCTGCCGCCGGCTCGTCGAGCAGGAGGAGGCTCGGCTTGCTGGCGAGTGCCCTGGCGATGCCCACGAGCTTCCTGCGGCCCTGGGAGAGATTGCTCGGCAGCTCTTCGGCGATGTCTTCGAGATCGAGCAGTCCGAGCACCTCCTCCGCCAGCCGCTCGGCTCGCGGCTGGCGCCCGAACACGATCTCGGCGAACGACTCGGGGAGCGACGGGCGACCTCCGGCCACGGCGAGGTTCTCCCTGACCGTGAGGTCGTCGAAGAGCTCGATCGTCTGCCAGGTGCGAGCGAGGCCCAGGTGCGCCCGGCGGTGCGGTGGCAGCGCGGAGATCTCGCGCCCTTCCAGGCGGACGCTGCCGGAAGCCTGGACGAAGCCGGTGATGGCGTCGACGAACGTCGTCTTGCCGGCGCCGTTCGGCCCGATCAGCCCCACGAGCTTGCCCTCGCCGACCTCGAGGTCGACGTCTTGGAGTGCGCGGACCGCGCCGAAGCTCACCGACACGCCCGCCGCCTGGAGCGCCGGACTCACGAGGTCACCTCGACGCCGACGTGCTGAGGCCGGAGGCTCCCGTCGGTCTGGCCACCTCCGCCGGTCTCCGCACCTCCGGCCGGCAGCCCCTCCTGGGGCTCCTTGGAGGCGCGCGGCCAGAGGCTCGGGCGTTTGCCGTAGAAGAGGAAGGTCGCGCCTCCCTCGGGCCGGCTGACGAGCGACAGGACCACGAGGAAGCCCACCGCGAGGTTCAGCCAGTTGCCCTGGAGGCCGAACCAGTCCAGCAGGGCGTAGGCGAAGATCCCGCCCGTGTAGATGATGCCTCCGAAGATGCCGCCCGGGACCGAGGTGATGCCGGTGATGTAGACGAAGGCGACAAGCGCGATGGCGGTGAGCGCCGAGAAGCTCTTGGGTGTGATCGAGCCGTAGCTGTAGGAGAGGAGCACCCCGCTCACCCCGGCGATGCCCGCCGCGATGCCGAACCCGGTCAGCTTCACGTTGCGCACGTTCACGCCGCTCGCAGCGGCAGCCCGCTCGTTCGCGCGCACCGCGAGCATCTGCTGGCCGAGCCTCGACCGCCGCAGGTTGGCGACGAGGAGCCCCACCACGGTGAGGACGATAAGGCAGAACCAGCCGAACAACGGGCTCGGCTCGCCGCCGCCGAGGCCGTGGAACGAGGCGTTCGTGCCGAAGTTGAAGCCGAACAGCGACGGTGGCGGCACGGGGGCGCCGAGCACGCCGGCGCCCCAGCTGCCGTTGGAGAACCAGAATGTCGCCAGGGCGACCGTCGCTGCAAGGGTGACCACCGCGAGCTGCACCCCCCGCACCCGCAGCGCGGGGAACCCGAAACCGACCCCGAGCGCCGCGGCGGCGAGGACGCCGATGATCGGCGCCCACGGGAAGCCGATCCCGAAGTTCGTGGAAAGGTGCGACACCAAGAACCCGGCCACGCCGGCGAGCCCGAGCTGCACCAAGGAGAGCTGGCCCAGGTAGCCGGTGATCACCACGAGCGAGAGCAGGGAAACGGCGAAGATGCACGAGGTGACGAGCCCCTCCCTGAAGCCGAAGGGGAGGGCCCACATCGCGAGCGCGGCGATCGGCACGAAGAACGCGGCGGTGCGCAGCGGGGCCACCGGTCGGGGCGCTCTCGGGAGCCGGCGCTCGATGATCGCCCCCCGGGAGGGGATCTTGCCGGCACGGAAGAACGTGGCGACGATGAGAACGAGGAGGACGAGCAGCTCGTCGATCCCGGGCAGGGGACCGCCGTTGCTCGTCGGGAACCAGCTCTGGCCGCCGAGGTAGATGAGGATCGATTCGGCCATGCCGATGACGACACCGGCGACGTAGGTCGTGGTGAAGCCGGTGAGCCTGCCGAACATCGCGGCGGCGAGGCCCGGCACGATGAGGAGGATGAGGGTGATGGGGTCCACCTCGTCGATCGAGGCGGCCAGCAGCCCCACGAGGCCCATGGCGAGCGCCATGAGCACGGTGTTCCCCATCGAATACCGGTTCGGCGAGAGGCCGTACAACGTGGCGTACCCCTCGTTCTCCGAAGCGGCCCGGGTCCCGATGCCAAAGCGCGTCCAGCGGTAGGCGGCGGCGAAGAGCAGCGCGGCCGCGAGGACGATGGCCGCCATCCACAGGTTGTAGTCGGGGATGGTCACCCCGAACAGTGTCACGACGCCGGAGGGGAGGATGGACGGCTGCGGATGTGCTGTGTTCCCGAAGGCGAGCACGATGGCCGCCTGGGCGGAGAGAAGGACGCCCAGGGTGGCGACGAGCTTGGCCAGCGGCGGCTGGCGCCTCAGGGGTCGGACGACCCCCAGCTCGAAGGCCAGCCCGACCACCACGCTGAAGAGCAGGGTGAGCACGACGGCCCACGCCGTGGGGAAGGTGACCCCGAACTCGCCGGTCGCAAGCGCCCAGTAGCAGTAGCCGGACAACATGGCGACCGCGCCGGTCGAGAGGTTGATGACGCCCGAGCCGCGGTAGCTGAGCACGACCCCGAGCCCGGTCCCTGCGATCAGGGCCCCAGAGCCGAGGCCGAGGATCGCGTAGGCGAAGATCTGGGACGCCACGTGCTCAGGCTCTCACCATGGGACGGGGAAGGCACGGCGGCGGTCGCAGGAACGTGAACCGTACCCAGCCGTCCCCGCACGGGCCTGTCGGGGACCAACCGCGTGTCGGGGACCACCCGCCCGCCGGGAGCGGGCGCGCGCCACCGGACGAGCCCGCGGGGCACCGGCCAAGCGCACGGTGCGCGTCGACGACAGGCGATCTGCGCTGGGTCACGTGGTGTGCTCCTCGGGAACGGGGTGTCGCGTCAACCGAAACCGCTGGCGGGGTCTGCGTCTCGGCCGGCCGCAGCGTGCAACGCGGTCACCACGCCGCTCAGGTGCGCCATCATGGCTGCGGCTGCACGGTCGGGGTCGCGGTGGCCGATGGCGTCGACGAGGGCGGTGTGCTCGGCCCACGACTGCTGCGGCCGGCCCGGAACGAGGACCGTCCGGTACTGGTACCGCACCAGCTGGGCCTTGAGCTCGCTCAGCAGGCGTTGAGCGGTTGCGTGTCGGGACGCCTCGACGATGCGCGCGTGCAGACGACGGTTGGCATCCGAGTACGCCAGCAAGTCGCCGTTCTTGAGCAACGGACGCATCTCTGCGTGAATGGCACGGATCGCCGCCAGGTCGTCTTCGGTCGCCATCATCGCCGCGTGCCGGGCAGCCAGGGTCTCGAGAACGGCTCGGACCTCGGTGATCTCGACTGCCTCCCTCTCGTCGATCACGCGCACGTGCGCGCCCCGGTACGGCTCCCGAACCACCAACCCTTCGTGCTCCAGCCGTAGCAACACCGCTCGCACCGTGCCGCGGCTCGTGTGCAAACGGGAGCAGAGATCGGCCTCCACGAGCCGCTGCTGGGGCAGGAGATCGCCTGCGATGAGCTCGTGGTGCAGCTGCACGTAGACGGCATCTGCCGGCTGCGGCGACTCCGACCGGACGCCCTTGCGGACACCGGGGGTCACCACGGTGCTTCTCCTCGTGTGAACCGCCGGACCTCGGCCATTCGCGCGGGTGCCCCCCGACTTTCGCGCTACCACCGCGCAGACCCTACAGGAGTGTATACGTAATTGTCAACAATCTGTAACTCTTCTTGCAGGTCCGGCCCGCGGCGTCTCCTGCGGATCACGCGCGGTTTGGGAGGCGCTTTCCTCACCCTCACCGGTGGCACGGAGACCGGAGCACTGCGACTTGCTGGGACGTGCTGGGACGTGCTGGACACCGCTGAGCGACCATGGCCGCTCCGGTGTGACGCTACGCCGTCACGGTTGCCGCGTCAGCGCGGGGCCCGATCGGTTCGCCGACCCGTGCAGGCGGGGCCACCGACGGATCTGCTAAACCCACGGGCAAATCGCCCACGGGAGAGGATGTTGCGGGGATGCGTGCAGCGGTGACGACGGCGCCCGGCGTGCTCGAGGTGGGCCAGATCGACGCCCCGGCGGGACCGGGCCCCGGAGAGGTGCTCGTGCGACCCGAGCTCGTCGGCGTCTGCGGGTCCGACCTTCACCTGTTCCGCGGGCATCTCCCGGTGGTCCCCAAGCGCGGGAGCTCGCTCTACCCCGTGGTCCAGGGCCAC
>JASHYA010000057.1 GCA_030043315.1 Acidimicrobiales bacterium | reverse complement strand
TCGGGCGTCGTGCGCATCGTGAAGGACCTCGACGCCGAGCTCACCGGCCGGCGCGTGCTCGTCGTCGAGGACATCATCGACAGCGGGCTCACGCTGAACTACCTGCGCCGCTACCTCCACGCCCGGCGGCCAGCGACTGTCGACGTCTGCGCCCTCCTCGTGAAACAGGGCGAGCAGCGCGTGGACCTGGACCTCCGCTACCTCGGCTTCACCATCCCGTCGGAGTTCGTCGTGGGCTACGGCCTCGACGCCGCCGAGCGGTACCGGAACCTCCCGGGCGTGCACGCCTTCAACGTGGGCGCCCAGGGAGTCGGCTGACCAAGTCGTCACCGTGAGCGTCGACACGGAGCGGGTGAAGGCCGCGGTCCGCGACCTCCTCGCCGGGATCGGCGAGGACCCCGATCGGGAGGGACTGCGCGGGACGCCCGGGCGGGTCGCCTCGATGTTCGAAGAGCTGTTCTCCGGGCTCGACCAGGACCCGGGAAAACACCTCACGGTGACGTTCGCGGCCGAGCACGACGAGATGGTGATGGTGCGCGACATCCCCTTCGCGTCCTTCTGCGAGCACCACCTGGTGCCGTTCATCGGGCGCGCGCACGTCGCCTACATCCCCGCCGAGGACGGGCGCATCACGGGGCTGTCCAAGCTCGCACGGCTCGTCGACGGTTATGCGCGCCGGCTGCAGGTGCAGGAGCGGATGACCACCCAGATCGCCGAGGCGATCGAAAAGGCGCTGGCGCCGCGCGGGGTGCTCGTCGTGGTGGAGGCGGAGCACCTCTGCATGTCGATGCGCGGCGTGAAGAAGCCCGGGACCCTCACGGTCACCTCGTCGGTGCGCGGGCTCTTCCGACGGGACCCCGCGACGCGAGCCGAAGCCATGCAGTTCATCCGAGGAAGCCGCTGAGCGATCCGAGCGCACCGCGCCGCGCCTCGCGCCCCGCGCACCGCGCCGGTGCAGCATCGGCGACACTGCCGACGATCGGTTCGCCTACGCTACGGCCCAATGGCATGGCAATGGTGACGGACAGACCCCTCGTCATGGGGGTTCTCAACGTCACCCCGGACTCCTTCTCCGACGGCGGCCGCTTCCACTCGACCGCCGACGCCGTGGCCCACGGCCGGCGGATGGTGGCTGAAGGCGCCGACGTCGTAGACGTGGGCGGTGAGTCGTCGAGGCCCGGCGCCGAGCCCGTCGCAGAGGAGGTGGAGCTCCGCCGCGTGCTCCCGGTCGTCGAGCAGCTCGCCGGCTCGGTCCGCGTGTCGGTCGACACGGTCAAGCCGGCGGTCGCCCGCGCTGCCGTCGCCGCCGGCGCAACGCTCGTGAACGACGTCTCGGGGGAGCTCTGGCCCGTCGCGGCGGAGCTCGGGACCGGGTGGGTGTCGATGCACATGCGCGGCACGCCGCGCACGATGCAGACGCTGACCGACTACGACGACGTCGTCACCGAGGTCCACGCCCACGTGGTCGACGCCGCCGCGAGGGCGCGCGACGCTGGCGTCGCCGAGGTGTGGGTGGACCCGGGCATGGGGTTCGCCAAGACCGCGGAGCAGAACGTCGCCCTGCTCGCGGCGCTGCCCGAGCTGGTGACCGCGGCACGGTCCGCCGGTGCGCGCGTGCTCGTGGGCACGAGCCGCAAGCGCTTCCTCGGCCGCTACGGCGCGCCCGGGCCGGATCGGCCGCTCGGGGTCGAGGACCGGCTCGATGCCTCGCTGGCGACGGCCGTGTGGGCCATGGCCGCCGGCGCGCGGATGGTCCGCGTCCACGACGTCGCCGACACGGTGCGCGCCGCGACCCTCGTCGGAACCTCGCCATGAGGGGCAAGTGGGCGGCCGGCATCCCACCGCGCAACTTCACCTGGGTGATCCGCGACCGCCTCGCGATGAGCGAAAGGCCCGGCGGGTTCGCCCCCAACCATCGGCGGGTGCGCCGCACCGAGGAGCTCATCTGGCTCAGGGCGCAAGGCTTCACGCGGATCGTCTCCCTCCTGCCGTCGCAGCACAATCTCCACGCCTACGACGACGAGCACATCGCGCACGCCCACTTCCCGCTGCTGCCGGGGGTGGACCCCCGCCCGACGCTCGCGGACTGCTACCACGACCTCGACGCTGCGCTCCGTGACGGCGAGCGCGTGCTCGTCCACCGCGAGGAGCTCGGCGACCGGGTGACCGGCGTGGCCGCGGGGTTCCTGGTGTGGACCGCGCGCATCCCGTCCGAGCCCAGGGCGATCGCCCTGGTCGAGCACCTCGTCGGCCATCAGATGGGTTCGGCCGGCCGGGAGCTCGTCGTCGCCGCCGCGGCGCTCCCGCCCCGCCAGCCGGTGTGACCGTCTCGCCGCCGGCGGGGCGCATCGGCACAGGGCGCATCGAGATCCGGGAGCTGCGGGCGTTCGGCGTCCACGGGGTCCTCCCGCACGAGCGCGAGCGGGCCCAGCCCTTCAGCGTGGACCTCGACGTGTGGTTCGACGTGTCGGCCGCGGCCAGCTCGGACGACCTCTCCGACACGGTCGACTATGGCGCGCTCGCACAGACGGTCGCCGGCATCGTCACCGGGGCCTCGTTCGCCCTCCTGGAGGCGCTCGCCGCGGCGATCACCCGGCGCGTGCTCGACGACGACCCGCGCGTCACGCGCGTCGAGGTCGTCGTGCGCAAGGTGAGGCCCCCCGTCGCCGTCGACGTGGGCTCGGTCGGGGTCCGCCTGGTGGATGTGCGCCGCCCCGGTTGACTCCGGACCGTCGCGGCGAGCCTTCATCGGCCTCGGTTCGAACCTCGGCGACCGTCGCGCCGAGCTCGAGCGCGCGGTCGCGGGCCTGCGCGCACACGGGGACGTGACCACGGTCTCCCCCCTCTACGAGACCGAGCCCGTGGGCGGTCCCGAGGGGCAACCCCCGTACCTGAACGTCGTCGTCGAGCTGCGCACGCACGACAGCCCGCACGCGCTGCTCGAGCGGTGTCGCGCGCTCGAGGCAGCCGCTCGGCGGGTTCGCACCGTGCGGTTCGGCCCGCGCAGCCTCGACGCCGATGTGCTCCTCGTCGGAGATGTGCGCATCGAGGAGCCGGACCTCTGTGTGCCGCACCCGCGGATGTGGGAGCGGCGGTTCGTGCTCGCGCCGTTGCGCGACCTCGCACCGGAGCTCGTGCCGCCCGGCGACCTCGAGCGGGCCGAAGGCGCCGTGCGGCTGGTCGGTAGACTCTGAGCGTTCATTCCGAACGCCGCAGGCGACCGGCACCCGGGAAGAGGGCTGGAGCGCCGAAGGAGGAGTCGGTGACGACCATCAGGATCATCGGTCCCGGCAGGGCCGGCACTTCGCTGGCCCGCGCCCTCGATGGGGCCGGATGGAACGTCCTGCCGCTCCTCGGAAGGGGCGACGATCTCGCCGATGCGGCGGGCGGTGCCGACGCCCTCGTCGTCGCCGTGCCCGACGACGCGATCGCCCGGGTGGCGAACGCCGTGCGGCCGGACCCGTCGACGGCGGTCGTGCACCTCGCCGGCGCTCTCGGCCTCTCGGTCCTCGCCCCCCACCCGCGCGTCGCGGCGCTGCACCCCCTCGTGGCCCTGCCCGATCCCGACGTCGGCGCGCGCCGGCTCGTGTCCGGGGTCACCTTCGCGGTCGCCGGCGATCCGATCTCGTCGGCCATGGCGTCGGCGCTGGGCGGGACCACCCTCCACGTCCCCGACGACGTGCGAGCCCTCTACCACGCGGCGGCGTGCGTGGCCGCGAACCACGTCGTGGGCCTGCTCGGGCAGGTCGAGCGGATCGCCGGGGCGGCCGGACTCCCGCTCGAGGCCTTTCTCCCGCTCGCTCGCGCCTCGGTCGACGACGCGGGCCGGCTTGGACCGCGTGGAGCGCTCACCGGCCCTGCGGCCCGCGGGGACTGGCAGACGCTCGCCCGGCACCTCGACGCGATTCCCCAGGGTGAGCGTGCCGCCTACCGTGCCGGCGTGGGCCTCGCGCTGCAGCTGGCGGTGGGCGCCGACGGGACCGCCCGCCCCGCACTGCGGGACGCCCCTTCGCAGGGAGAGCGCGCCGAGCCGCCGCCGGCGGCTCTGGCCGTGCGCTCCTGAACCGTGCAGGTCGTCGACGACCCGCTCGCCTTGCAGCGCGGGCTCGACCGGGCAAGGGCGGCGGGCGACAGCGTCGGTCTCGTGCCCACCATGGGCGCGCTCCACGCGGGGCACCGTTCGCTCGTCGCGCGCGCCGTGGCCGAGCACCGGCACGTCGCGGTGTCGATCTTCGTGAACCCGCGCCAGTTCGACCGTCAAGAGGACCTCGCGAGCTACCCTCGGGACCTCGACGCCGACCTGCGGGCGTGCGAGGACGCGGGCGTCGCGACGGTCTTCACGCCGAGCGCCGACGTCGTCTTCCCCACCGGCGCGTCGACGACCGTCTCGGTCGCCGGACTGGGCGACCGCTTCGAGGGGGCGTCGCGTCCCGGTCACTTCGACGGCGTGGCGACCGTGGTGGCGAAGCTGTTCTCGCTCGCCGGGCCGTGCACGGCCTACTTCGGCGAGAAGGACTTCCAGCAGCTGGTGCTCGTCCGACGGATGGCTGTGGACCTGTCGATCCCGGTCGAGGTCGTCGCCTGCCCGACGGTGCGCGACGCCGACGGGCTCGCGCTGTCGAGCCGGAACGTCCGCCTCTCCTCGCGCGAGCGTGAGGCGGCGC